>DATEIH010000317.1:0-7776 GCA_035279165.1 Candidatus Nitrosocosmicus sp.
ATCAAAAAGGTTGGAATGGGTCTGACCTTATATTTGATATTGATGGAAAGGATCTTCATTTAGAGTGTGCTCAAAGTCATAACTTAGTTTTATGTAAGGATTGTAACCTTATTTCTAAAGGCATCGTCTCCACATGTGAAGGCTGCAAAAGTAGTCGATTGCAAATTATCGATATGCCGTGCACCAGGTGTATCAAATCTTTAAACGGGGAAGTCAAAAAGATAACAGAGATACTTTGTGATGATTTTGGCATTGATAAAGAATATATATTTGTATACTTTTCGGGTAACAACGGATATCACATTCACGTTGTCGATAAGATTTTTTATGGTGCATCTGCTCAGAAAAGAAACGCTTTTGCACAATATTTGATGTGCAAAGGTTATATGATTGAGAATTTGGGTATTAGAAAAAACACCGAAGGCGTACTTATTCCGATGCAAAATAAGATTCTATATAACCAGGGCTGGAGGAAAAGAATTTTTGAATCCATGCATTTACCCATTCAGAATCATAGGATTGATGATAAGTTTGTCAAGAAATACCATCGCATGCAGGATGTAAATAGTAACAATATAAGTGACATTATTAGTACTCATATTTTTGACCTATCTGCAAAAATCGATCCTAATGTCACTATGGACATTCATCGAATATTCAGACTCGCCGGCTCCATTAACAGTAAGAGTGGGTTGATCAAAGTTTTTTGCAAAGACTTGGATTCATTCAATCCATTTGCGGATGCATGCTTAATCGGAGATTCTAGCGTTGAAATAGAATCTAAATTAAATGTCAAAATATCGTTGAAAGGTAAGCAATTTAGCATAAAAACTGGAACAAATAGTCTTCCAGAGTACGCAGCTGCTTATGTGGTTTGTAAAGGCATTGGAGATATTCAATAATAGGCAGAGTATTAAATCTTAAAGCACACGTTATGAGTGATGGACCAAGGATCAGACGTTGAACCTCCTGAAGAATACTGGGTCATTGCATTTTTTAAATCATATTCAAAAAATAAAACATATTACAGGCAATTCATGGCTGCTGGCTTTTATGAAGCTTTTGATACTGTGATGACTTTTTCTGAAAAAACATCTTGCCAAATTCTATGGTACAAAGAGAAACGAAAGTGTGATTCAAAATTCACAAAACTAGGCATACCTTTATTGGAGAGCTTTTGTACTTTTTGCAATAAAGAATTTAATAATATTGAGCCAATAAAGTGTAATTATGAAAAAAATGATTTCAGTTGCAAGTCTGAATTTTGTTCTCTAGATTGTAAGCAGGAACATTTTTACTTTAAACACATTAGATGACTATTTTGATTTTTTTTTATGATCGGGTTGCTTTTCTTACAATTTCTAAGTATCTATTGACCATATCCGGATCAATTACCCCTTGAACCACAGAGGGAACGCCAGATTCCAAAACTATATCCATTGCTACTGCACTGTAAGGGATATCAAATTCCTCAATCTCTTGTGAATCTTGGGTTTCAAAAATTTGTTCATCGACATTTCCGGTTATTTTGAATGCTAAGATCCTGTCAATCTTACGCATGCCTGATCCCCCACCCCTACCTCCTGCCGATCCACTAGATTCTTTAACCATCAAAACAAATATTGTATTTTCTTGCAAACTGCCATCTACTATGTTCAAATTAATTTCCTGAGATGAAACTATCAATTTTCGTCTCGGAAGTTGTAGTACAGGAGATACTTTAAAGACCATGCGATTTAAAGAATGCATTGTCATAAAAATATTTATTGCATCTTATTACATGCTAGTAGAAATAAATAATGAATAGGTGATGTAATCTATCAATAATGGCTAAGCCTAACAATGAGAGTTACCTTACTACAATCGCTTGGGGAAATGATGGTGTTACGTTAATTGATCAAACTAAATTACCTGAATCACTCGAATACATAACCTGTAAGAACCATATGGATATGGCAGATGCAATAAAAAAGTTGGCAATTCGGGGCGCACCTGCAATTGGTGTTGCTGCGGCTATGGGACTGGCCCTTTGTGCTAATAATAGCACTTGCACTAACAAGGCTAAGATGATCGAAGAGTTGGAAATTGCCTATAATGTTTTGCTCAAAACTAGACCCACAGCTGTTAATTTAAAATGGGGATTAGATAGGGTACTTGAGGAAGCAAAGAAATACGATGAGGTAGACGATATTAGGAAACATACAATTCTTCAAGCTATCAAAATGTCTCACGATGATGTGAAAACCAATAAGATGCTGGGGCAATTTGGTTCCGATTTGATAAACAATGGGGAAGTAGTAATGACTCATTGTAATGCTGGAGCATTGGCTACAGTTTCTTATGGAACTGCGCTAGGTGTAATAAGGTCAGTAATGGAATCTGGCAAGAAGATTAGTGTTATTGCGACAGAAACAAGACCTGTAATGCAGGGATCAAGACTTACTGCGTTTGAGTTAGTGCATGACGGTATAGACGTTAGTTTGATTCCAGATACTGCAGTAGGTTATTTAATGTCAAATAAGATGGTTGATAAAGTAGTGGTAGGAGCTGATCGAATATTAAAATCCGGCCATGTTTTTAATAAGATAGGTACTTATCAGGTAGCTCTTCTTTCTAAAGCTCATAATATCCCTTTTTATGTTGCTGCACCACTGTCAACTTTTGATATGGATAATGACAAAAAAGATATCGATATTGAAGAGCGTTCCGTAGATGAAGTAGTAAAAATAGGAGAAAAAAGAATAGCCCCCGCAGGGGTAAGAATTTTTAATCCTGCTTTTGACGTAACTTCCCCAGAATTAATTACTGGCATAATAACAGAAAAAGGTGTGATTTATCCACCGTATGAATCCAACCTGAAGCAGTTGTTTGAATCTGACAAATAACATGGTGTGACTATAAAAGATCAATCAAAAAAATTAAAAAGCGGTTGACTACACATTCAATAGTGCATACAGAGCAAATAACTAAGGACAGAGTCTTTTCTGAACTAAGAAAATGTATGGATCCAGAAATTCCAGTTAATGTTGTAGATCTTGGCTTGATCTATAATGTGGATGTTTCTGAAAAAAATAATATTGATATTAAAATGACAATGACTACTAGGGGATGTCCTTTGCACGATACTTTAGTGAGTGACGTAAAAAAATATGTCAATACGATAGAAGGAGTTGGGGATATTAATGTACAAATAGTGTGGGATCCTCCATGGTCTATTGAAAAAATGAATCCAGCCGTTAGGGATAAACTTGGATTCGGTAAACCAACCCTGAGATTTAAGATCGACTATGAAAAGTATATGCCCATGAAAGCCGGCAAAGTATCTAAGCAGGAGGATGGATCATTAGCATTGGTTAACGCAAAAGGCCAAGGATTCATGGTAAATGAAAACATTATCGAGTTTTGGGAAAATTGTTCTGGAGATAAAACCATAAATCAACTAGCCGACACTTTCTCAGAAAAATTAAGTCTCCCGCGACAACAGGTAGAGCAGGAGGTAGTTCAGCTAATTCAACAACTGATGGAAGCAGAGTTGTTAATGCCTTCTAATGAGGAGGATTAATTAGGTTTGGTTAGGAGATAGGGCCGGCCGACTATCTCAGTTTGATCAAAAGATGAGGATACCAATTTGAGATCAACTAGTTTCTTTATTGTGAGTTTCTTTCAACTTTAATGATATTAAATTTCTTAACTCATCGTCTACTATATTCTCCGAATTTATGTTCAAAGATTTCGCAATAATTTCCAGTTTTTGCCGTTCCGATGATATTGGTCCTTGAATCTGTGGTCCTTTGTAAACGTGTTGTTCGGTAGTCATAGATGCATTTGAATCGAACATGCTTTTCTGGTCCATTATTTTGCCCTTGGCCTTTTCATATTCACCTACAAATTTACCCATAGTCTTGGAAATACTTCCAATTTTCTTTGGAAATATGAAAATAATTATAACAATAAAAATGATAAACCATTCAGAACCTGCGATATTTAGCGCATAGCTTGAGATAAACATTTCCTGCTATTAATAGGCAAAAAGACTAATTTTTCTTTTACTAGTGATACGATCTACAAAGGACTAAACTTTAACTTGAGCATTTCTTGGAGGAGAAATAAGCATATTTGTCAAAATATAATAACAAGATAATAAAATATTCAAATTGTGAAATCAGGCGGAAACAAGGATAAGCCTAATAATCTCTTACAAGGCGATGTAGTTCTGGAACCTTTTGACTCTCTAATTAGAAAATTCAAGTCAGGTGAATACATCGTATCTGTTTATGGCTTAGGTCACGTGGGAGCTCCAATTGCCTCTGCTTGGTTAAGGTCAGGTGTGACTGTAATTGGTATTGATAAGTCTGTAAAAGTTTTAGAAAATGCCCGAAAAGGGTTAACCCATATACCTGAACCATTAGTTAACGAAACTTTTACCAATGGCTTACGCAATAACAAATTTTTAGTTTATGATGACCCGATTCAGGCATCTATAAGTTCAAAATTGAAGATGATATGTGTTCCTGTCTTGATAAGAAAAAACAAGGCTGACCTAGATGCTGTAAAAGATGTCGCATTGGCTATAGGAACTGGGTTGAAGAGACACGACATCGTCTCCATACATCCATCTATTCCGCCTGGAACGACCGAAAAGTATTTGATACCTATTCTAGAGAAATCAAGCGGCATGAAGGCTGTATCGGATTTCTTTGTAATATATAATCCTGAAAGAATTTACGAGGGTCGTGCTATTTTTGACATTGAAGAGGGTCATCCTGGAATAGTGTCTTCAAATGATAACTATAGTCTAGATCTTGCGGAACAATTGTTTGGTCTTATCTATAGAAAAGGATTAGTACGAATCTTGGGAATTAAAACCGCTGAAGCTGAAAAGTTATTTGAAGGTGTTTACCGGGATGTAAATATAGCGCTCGCAAATGAGCTTGCTAAGTTAAGTGATAGATTAAATATTGATTTTTGGCAAGCCAAAAAGGCTGCCAATTCACAAAGTTTCTGTCATATTCATGATCCAGGAATTGGTGTTGGTGGTGCATGTATTCCAATCTATCCTCAATTCATTCTTGACGTTGCAATAAAAAATAAGGTAAATTGCAGAATTACTAAAACCGCCAGAACAATCAACAATGACATGCCTTCGTACTCCCTGAACAATGCGTTAAGAATGCTTCCAAGAAAGATAAGTAGGAAAGCCAAAATAACAATTTTAGGGCTAGCTTTTCGAGGGGGAGTGTCTGACACTCGACTCTCACCTACGTATGATATACTAAAAGAATTGACCAGATTAAAAATTAAGGACGTTATAGTTCATGATCCGCTAGTAAAACAAGACAATCTAATTTCAAAATATAAGAGTGTAGAACTAGTTAATAATTTAGAATATGCTGTTACCAACCGCGATCTAATAATTTTGGCTACCAATCATCAAGAATATTTGAAGCTTAATTCGTCCATAATCGGTCAAACTCCTATTTATGATGGGAGAGGCTCGCTTAACCCTGATAACTTCGAAAAAAAGCATTATAGAGGGATAGGGAGACCAATTCAGCCATGATTCTGTGATCCTGCCAGAGTTTACAATTGGTAACATTTTTATTTATTTTCATATCCAATTATCTAATGGTCAAGACACAGTCTTCACAGAAACTAATAGGCGGATCTCTGGCGCCTGATTTTTCACTAAAAGGAGTTGACAATAAGAATTACCCTTTAAAGGATATTAATTCTCGTACCCTTCTGATAGTGTTTATTTGTAATCATTGTCCTTATGTTAAAGCAAGAATAAATGATTTGATTGCTTTGCAATCTAAATTTGATAGCTCTGATTTGCAAATCATTGGAATTAATAGTAACGACCCAAGTTATGAAGGGGAAGGATTTGATAATATGGTGAAATTTGCTCAAGCATACTCTATTAATTTCCCATACCTTATTGATGAAACTCAAATAGTGGCTAGGAATTATGGAGCGGTTTGTACCCCAGATCCATTTTTATTCGATGAATCTAAAAAGCTTGTTTTTCATGGCAAAATTAATGACGCCATAGAACCCGGCTCTAATGCCACAGTAAACATTATGGAAATCAATATTCAAAAAATCCTGGATGGGAATAAATCTACTATTGAAAAGGATTTTGATCCTTCGATTGGCTGCTCAATCAAGTGGAATAGTTAGAACACAAAATACAAAAATTCAAAAGGGTTAATATCCCTTTTTCTATAATCAGTTAAGTAATTATAAAATGTGAATTAAATACATATATGGTAAAAATTTCAATAAAGAGTCTTGATGATGTAGATATATCTGAAGGATTATTTGTGATTGGACTGGATGAAAATAATAAAGATCTGAATTATCTGAATAAAAATTCTAAAATGATGAATGCTTTAAATACACACAAAGTCTTTCATGAGGAACATTTGGAAAATATGAGAAAATTTGGCAAAAATATGATCCTTTATGTAAATGATGGTGATAAGGTAATAAAGATCATGCTAATAGGGATTGGAGATAGCAAAAGTCTCAGTGAAGATAAATTTAGACAACTTGGGGGAATTATCTCCCTTAAAGCAAAAGAGTTAAATTTTCACAATGTCATAATATCTAATTTCTATTTGAGTTCTGCTAATGTGGAATCGATAATCGAGGGACTGATCTTGTCATTATATGAATTTAATAAATTTAAGGAGGATAGAGCAGACAAATCCCTATCACCATTTTATGAAAATTATGCTGTAAGCATAGTCACCACAGATGATTCTAATCTTGGGAGTGAAATTGAAATTGACAAGATAATAAATATTTGTGAGGCAGTTTTTTATTCTAGAGATCTTGCAAATTCTCCCCCAAATGTGATAAATCCAAGTACTCTGGCTGACTCCGCAAGAAATCTAGAAAAAATGAAAAACATTCATGTTGACATTTTAGATGAAAATCAAATTATGAATTTGGGTATGAATGGCATTATATCAGTAGGAAAAGGTAGTGAAAATAAACCCAAGTTGATCATAGTAGAATACAATAATTCAAACGCAGCCAAAGACAAAGACAAACCAATAGTTCTTGTCGGAAAAGCAGTAACTTTTGATACTGGGGGTATATCGATTAAACCAAGTGATAGGATGGATGAAATGAAGTTCGATAAGAGCGGTGGATGTACAGTCTTAGGTATAATGAAGGCATTGGGGAATTTAGACCTTCCAATCAATGTGGTGGCGATCATCCCGGCAGTAGAAAATATGCCTTCAGGATCTTCTTATAGACCGGGGGATATTATTCGAATGTATAATGGTAAGACAGTCGAAGTTTTGAACACGGATGCTGAAGGCAGGTTGATCTTGGCTGATGCATTGGCTTATGGTGTTGCAAAATATTCTCCTAAATATATTCTTGATTTTGCTACCCTAACGGGTGCATGCATAATTGCTCTTGGTACAAATATTGCTGGAGTTATTGGAAATGACGATAAATTGATTAATAAATTAGTATCGCTGTCTAGTAGTACTGGAGAAAAAATTTGGCAATTACCCTTATCAGAGGAATTTTCTGATCTTATAAAGAGTAATGTAGCTACCATTAAGAACATTGGTGGCAGAACCGGTGGAACGATTACGGCTGCATCGTTTTTGTCGCATTTTGTAAGTGATATTCCATGGGCTCATTTTGATATTGCCGGAACGGCGTGGACTCAAGATGGAACAGCAGATAAGAGTTATAATCCAAAGGGCTCTACTGGATTTGGAATTCGTACCATCGTAAAGTTCCTCGAAG
>DATEIH010000318.1:0-2069 GCA_035279165.1 Candidatus Nitrosocosmicus sp.
TATTCAAGGAATGCTTCAGGAATCCCTTAATGTAATTAATAATAGTAAAATTTGCAATACCGAAATTACCACAGATATAAAAAATCATCTACTAATCTTAGAGCAAAAAGATAGATCTGATAGTATCAAATCAAATAATAAAATCATCATGATGGACCCAATTAAAACTATTGAGATAGATAAATTTCATGAACTTGTGGTTGATAGTCCAAGGCTAATACAACAATTTAACATGGATAAGAATAGTATGATTTAATTGTATCACGTAATTCAACTCTAAACTTTGAGTAAATAACAATTCATAGTGTAATTTATACAAATCTGCTGTCTCATAAATGACATAATTGAATTCGCACAAATTGTTGATCAAAGTATAAGATCATTGCATAGACCTAGAAATCAAATCGACTACCCTTATGTTAGTAAAGATGGAATTATTAATCAAATTTTAAACGTAAACCAAAAATTGAATCCAATCAGCCCATACTTATTCAGAAAACAAACGTATGTATTATATAGTATTTTGATAAACTAAGGATGTGTGAGATGAAAGATTACCAATGACAATGCTAAATGTAAGTGATACCATTCCAAAAATCATAGAATACAAAAAATTTGTATCTATCATCATACCTACTTTTAATGAATCCAGGAATATTACGGAATTACTTAATCAAATTCAATCAAATATACCTAAAGGAACGAATGTAGAAATCATAATAGTGGACGATAACTCTCCTGATGGAACTGGTAGGATAGTTGAAAAATATATCAAGGACAAAATGGGCACATTACATAGCAATCAAGTAAACCCCAGCATCTCGATAAAGGTAATCCATAGAAAAGAAAAGACTGGCCTGATGTCGGCCCTTGTGAACGGAATCAGTACCAGCGAGGGCCAAAACATCCTAATCATGGATGCTGACTTTTCACATCCTCCCGAGGTAATAAACAGAATGATTTCAGAGTTAAAGAAGGAACCCAATTGCATTATTATTGGTTCTAGATATATTTCAGGAGGGGCTATCAGTGGAATGCCCTTTAAAAGATTATTACTTAGTATAGGAGCAAATTTTATTGCTAGACACGGATTATGTTTAAAAAATGTTTATGATCCGATGTCAGGGTTTTTTGCCTTTCCAAAACATACACTTCATGGGATGGAATTTAATACAGATGGATTTAAGATATTGTTAGAAATTTTAATAAAGAAAAAAAATACTGTCAAGGTTAAAGAAATACCGTACACTTTTAAGGATCGAAGATTCGGGCAAAGCAAACTTAACATTCCAATAATATTAGAGTATATTAAGGCAGTTTGGAAACTCTATCGATATGGAAGAAAATCTAAGAAACAGAATACTCAATTAGAAAAGAGAAAATCGGTACGATTTATTTCAAAGGCGGCTAGGTTCTATACAGTAGGATTTAGTGGCTTTGTCTTGAATTATTTGATATCAATTCTTTTATCAAATGGTATCTTGGGAAGCTTTGGATATTTGCAAGCCACAGCAGCCGGGATAGCCGTATCAGTAACCACAAATTTCTTATTAAATAAATTCTGGACTTTTGAAGACAAAAATGCTAATTTGACACGATTGATAAGACAATACGGAATGTTTGTTGGATGTAGTTCATTAGGTATCCTAATACAGTTCTTGTCAATTTATATGCTCAGAGAATCAGGCATTCCATATAATTTTTCACTGTTGATAGGAGTCACCATAGCATCAGTTAGCAATTTCTTATTTAATAAGAAATGGACTTTCAAGGAAAAAATATGGGGATAACAAGATTGTGTCACTGATTGCATTTAATTTCTTAAATGCAATCAAACATAGTCGGTATCTTAATAATCTCATTTCAATAAGTATTCAGTTACGACGTTATCTGTCAGAAGCGTTTGGCACAAAATCTATATCACAAAAGGTATGATTTACATGAAAACAAAGGTCTAAAATAAAATAGTAAAGAATCAAAATCATCCCTCCATGAAGAGATCAAAGTTTACGTCGTGTAACCATTAATAACTATATTAATTAATAAGCAAATATGAGAGGTATAGATAA
>DATEIH010000319.1:0-2259 GCA_035279165.1 Candidatus Nitrosocosmicus sp.
CTGTAAGTAAAGTTGATTTGATGAAAGAGAGCGATATCAGATAACATATGTCGCAATCTTTTTCTATATCCATATGATTTCACTCTAGTTGTCAAATTAATTTACTGAATATATCTCAGATAATCCTATATTGAGAATTAAATTTAGAACCCATGTACACTCGCTTTAGATATAGTTTACAGAGCAATATTACAGGACTAAATTATTAATCTAATTAAGGGCTCTAAAGTGGGACATTATTATGATTTTAAAGGAATAAAGTATCGCTAATTATTTAAATTACATACTGGTATCCCATAGCAACTGCTGTCTTGATATTTGAAAATGAGGATTATGGTTTGGTTATGGCAGGTAAAATATTGGTTGCAATATCCTCCAGGTACATCTGTATGTGGGGCTCTATATTCCAGATTTTCTCACTTTCAAATAAATGCCCATATCGTTGAGAACTCCCCATTAACTCCCTTTGGCCCAATTTGTCTAAGTAGCTACTCTTTATACTAGTTTCACTGAATCCGTTCTTTCTAGCGAGAGAATCTAAAAGATTATGGATACCTGAGCCATGCTGAGCTGCCTCCTTAATCCTGTATGCGATTTCCTTCGGAATACCCAATTGTTCTGCTAATCTACGATGAACCCTTTTTCCTAAATTGTCATACTTATCAGTACCTCCATTTTGGATATTTAGTCTGGGGTCGATTCTCAATACAGTATCAATTAAGTCTGGATCGAGAAATGGTTCTCGCAATTCTATACTCTGTGACATGGTTATCTTATCTTCCCTCTCAAGTGTTTCCTTGTATAATAACTTTACATCCTTAATCATATACTCTAAGATCTTATCGTACCCATATTTTTGCACAATTTTAGAATACCATGAATAGCCGCCAAAAATTTCGTCAGCACCCTGACCTGTAAGCATGACTCGAATACCTTGTTCCCGTGCTAGTTTTACTGCTGCATAAATCGGGATTGCCACCTCAACTTGACCCATATTGTCATCTTCAATCACATTTATGATTTCGGGTATCATTTTTTCAACGTCATTTTCGGACAATTGATTGATCTCTAAATGAAGATCCAGTTTTTCTGCAATCTCTATAGAATTTGTAATATCATTTGAATTCTTGATTCCAGACGTATAACAAATAACATCAGGAACCATTTGTTTGGCTAAATATGCAACAATAACACTGTCAATCCCCCCAGAAAAGACGATACCTATTCGATTGAAATCCCTTACCCGTTTTTCAACAGACTGGATTAAAGCATCATTATACGCATCCAAGGCAGAATCAATATCTTTATAGGTTATTGGGTATTTTGTCCGAATTGACTTACTCGTATTGACCGTTATGGGATGTAGAGACGTATTGTAAGTATGCTCGTTACCAGTCCTAGAGATAGCCAAGGCATATCCGGGTAATAGCCTTTCTATCTTGTTAAACATTTTGATATTCCACAATGCCTTCTTTTCTGATCCAAATGCGATAAATCGGTCATTTTCACCATAATAGATCTGCCTTACCCCTATACCATCTCTCACTAAAATGATATTTCCAGTTGATTGTTCTCGTATAGCCAAAACATAGATCCCGTCAAGCTGAAAAACGGTCCTTTTTACCGCCTCTAACAAATTACCTTTTGTTTTTTCATAATGATCCTCAATCAAATGTATAATAACTTCACTGTCTGTCGAAGTAGTAAATTTGTGACGCCCTTCTAGGCTTTTCCTCAATTCTCTATAATTATAAATCTCTCCATTGTGTTCCAAAACTAGTTTTTTGTCACAGCTGATAAAAGGCTGTGAACCACATGAGCCACCGACTATTGCTAATCGAGAGTGTCCTAGTACGTTGTATGCGTTAGCTTGTGCAAAAAATAATTTATCAAATGTATTTGAGTATACTATTGCATCCTCAGTAGCCAATCCAACTCCGTCAGGTCCTCTGTTTTTCATACATGTTAACATTTTTTCAATTAACGGTGCTACGTTCTCTCCTCTCTTACTTAAAATTCCTACAATTCCACACATTTTAAAAAATTCCTAAACAATTACTATTATAGAACAAGATATAATAATAACCTCATTACTCAAATTTAAGTATTACACTTTATATACTACATATAATTTAGCACTTCATTTAAATCAGGATTGTGAATTATGTTTTTGCTTTGCTTAATGATGTCTTGATCTTTTGGCATGAAAGCAATTCCCAGTCCTGCTTGCTTGATCATGCATATATCTCCCCTCGTGTC
>DATEIH010000320.1:0-10576 GCA_035279165.1 Candidatus Nitrosocosmicus sp.
ACGGGAAATATTGACAGACACCATGGGATCTTCAAATTTTGACATAGCGCTTGAAAATCTAATTGTAGGAGGATTTGTTTCCCGAATAGGGGATAGCGAATATAAAATTACAATGAACGGAATTGATGAGCATTTAAGACGGACTAATACGGGTGTACTCTTCTAGAGCAACATCAATTACTAAAAGAGCAATATGAGAGGTAATAACATGTCCTATTCAGATGGTCTTTTTGAAATTTGCTAAATGAATAGGATAAAATGATATAATCTCATAATACCATGTTAACATACTTAATGCAAACCGTATACAATCTGATAATTTATTGGTTTTTAAAGTAAGATGCTAGTTTAAAATCTTTTACTAAATGCAATTTTAGTCAATGTCTGCTGACCTTGGTGCGAGTCCAATAAGATTGATATGAAGTGACACCTTTCGATTTTAATACCCAACATGCTGATTAGAATATAGAATCCAAATTGCTTTATTAGAATTTAAAATCAAACATTTACTATTATAAAATGTCCATAGTATCATAGATTGACGGACTTTTTAAAGTAACCACGCATTCTACAAGTGGGGGTTTCTTATGGTGGATTGGGTTAAATATCTCAGAAAGGGGAACATAATTTTTAAACTTTGGTCTCTTAGTGAATTGATTATACTGATTTCAAATTATTATAGACCAAAAGGGTTTTCATTTGTAATTGATTTACTTGCTAATAATTCTTTGATAAAACTGATTAATAAATACTAACAATTCCTTATTTGTGTCTTGTTGATTTTTTCTCATAAAATGATAGAGTTCTTCAGTCGAAGCATGATAGTCTATTCCAATATTCATTGCTATTTCTAAAGATATGAATGATGTCAATAATTTTCGGAGGATAACATCTGGTCCATAATTTATCATATCAGAATGTAACTCAGCAATAGTATTCTTAAAATTAGAATATATATATTGGTTTTTAGCTTCCCTGGTTTTGATCGCAAATATATTTCCCATCATCCTTTTTTTCATATGTATGTTTTCTACCATTGCAATAAATTCATCATCTAAATTTGGTGATTTGCTCAAAACTTCTGATAGTAAATCTGAAGCGGCTTGTTCATTTACATTCATTTCTTTTGCCAATACGAACAACACATGACAAGCCGCACATCCATTTTCTCTTACAACTTGCGGATTACCTTGAACTTGCATTATTGTTTTAGAAATTATATAAGTGGCCATCTCTTCCCTATTCATGAGGATCACATGTTCATTTATGATATAAAAACAAATAAAATCTTGGACCGAGATTAGCCAAGGTTTAAGTTTATCTGATTTATTGACCTGTATTGAATTTGATGAGAACGCTTTTCTATCGGAATTAATCTTTATCTTCAGATTAACTTAAGATACCCTGAAATTGGGATCAATATACAATGAAATTTTACTAGATAATACCATAATTGAATCTTCTTGATTCTAAATCTTTAACTTAGATCTTCCTTAGCCATAGTAACTTCTAATAAAATATAATAATACGGATTGCAAACAGGACATCTTAAAGTAATCAATGTTAACTTCCCCTATTTAGAAGACCTTAGGGTATATGGAAAGAGTTGAGCCGTAATATACATATAGCTTTATATCTTTGCTTCTGAATTTACCTACAAAATACTTAATAACAATTCAGTGATACCAGAAATGTTGATGAAGTCTTGAATAGTTTCTCTCTAATTTGATGTCAAATTCAATCTTTGAATCATTAAGTTGATAACTGCCAAACAGGCTACTCCAACTATCGAAATATCAATATTTATCAAGGTTTGAATCGTTAGACTATGTGGACAAATTACATATTAGTCGGATTTTGATAGAGTCAACTCGTATCCTTTCGCTTTTTTATCGTCGTTAATTGTTCGCTTGTGGCCGTTGATTCCCAAAATTTAAGGAAATTTGAATACTCTAGTTCAAAAAGCTCGTACTGTGTAGATTCCTCTAATTTTGTAATTTTGGAGGTAGATCTGAATCTGTAAACTCGTTGTTGGCGATCTACTCCAATAAAAACAAAGGGTTCAGTATAAATTTCTGTAAATCGATTCTGTTTATTGGAATCATAAGAGATGATAAAAAGCACTCCCTTGTTAATAGATTGATTGGTAGTCCGGTAATCTATTACCCCTCGGTATTTTTCCCTGAAAGTTCCATTCAAGTAGCAGAATAAGTTATCATTCTGGTTCGGAAAGGATTTGCTTTCAGTTGACCTCTCCCCGGATTCCGTTGAAATTGGTGTCAATCTTTCTTTGGTTTCTTTGCCATCTGGTTTCATTAAACCATCGTGATTAGATGAGACTTGAATGTTTTGACCTAGAATACTTAGTTTTTCAATGAGTCCCATCTCACTTGATCTTAGAATACATTCCATAATCGCTAAGATGAATTCATGTGAGGGTCCACAAACTATTACTATTTCTTTTCTAAAGCCGTCAACTAATGATTCTTTTTCTAGATCCTTCAAATTAACTATCTCGAAAAACTTTTGAGTTGGGTGTATATCATCAACTTTGATTTTGCCAGAGTATAAAAGATATAGAATTATTCCTACTATGAATGCGCTAGCAATAGCGAGGATCCCAGTGATCCCTTCAAATGCCTGCCCAGGTGACCAAGTCCCTGTAGCTAAATGGTAGACCGATTCTATAATATTTTCAATGTATTTTATTATTATTATGGAGAGAAGGATTTCAATAAGCCAAAACCATCCTACTTTCAAACGCTTAAAACCTATTCTCTTTAAAGATAGTTCTGCAATAACGTGTGATAAAAATACTCCCACCAATTTCTTAACTATGAATCTAAATAGAAATATTTAATTGAATGTAAAGTTCCAGAAGCATAAGCCTGTATTTATTAAAATTGAACCTAAACTTAACAATCTAACAAAAAATAAAGGTTGTAATCTGCACTAAATCCAACTCTTTATACCACACCGACTCATCGACACATGCAAATATCTCTGATTTATGATACTTTATTTAGACCGACTTTATGTATTCACATGTAATTTATGAAATTTTTCTTGGATTTGACTTTTGTCCCTGGCCCACAGAGGAATGAAATCCTTAGTGCTATCAGTGTCATATCAAACATTCCGATTAATTCACCTGAAATTAACTTCAAAGAACTTCCCCAATATGTGGAGTTTGAATTTTCTGGCTCTCTTATTGATTTTGAAGATATTTTGCGCACATCATTGGAAAGGATATCTTATCTTGACTACATAGTCACGCAAGACTCTTTAAAGGAAAACACATTAACCTTGTTAAAAACCGGGGACTTGGAACAATTAGATATTTATTTTTGCGATTTTTGTGGGTCTTTTTTTAATAGTGAAGAAGGAAAATATATACATGAAAGAGCTCATTATTTGTATTAGTTTTCTTTCGTGGCAAAGATGTCTAATTACTAGACTGTAGAGGGATATTAGTTAGGATCTGTGCAGACTCTAATAGGTGTATCACGATTTCATTATTGCCGGCTCTAATGTGCTTCGTGATTATGCTTGTCTAGTTCTTCAACGGTATCAAAAGCAGCGCCGCACCTACAATCAAATTTCTTCTTATTTTCTTCTGACATCAGAATATACTAAGTAACAAAGTATTTAATAATAATATGAACAATAAAAACCGTCAGTATTCATCTTTTGAATCTTCTTTTTTTGTGCGGATATTTAAAGGAATCTCATTTTCTTTACATTTTTTTGATTTTTGATATTAGCAATAGTAGAATATGGCTGAATTTAGCCAAAGAAAGGTGATATTCGGAAGAGTCCGAATTAAGATAAGAAACAGATGTAACTAGATAAAAAAAAGCAGCTAGGATAGTTCCATATTAAGAATACTTTTATTCTAAAATAAAGGATACAAGTAAAAGCATTGGGATAGGTGAGATTTAATTTCAGTATAATAAATAGAAAATGCCGTAAGAAAATATCGTTGACTTTCAGTTCTTAATCCAGACGATTTTGTACAACTTTAGAAGATTGTCTAAGCATTTTCTCATATATTACCGGTGGTAGTACCTATTTGATTTGTGATAGACCAATTACTTATTTCATTTACCAAGGATAATTGGAGTAAGTAGATTAGTTAAATCAAATCCATCTTTCAGCTGCCACTATGAGTCGCTTGAGCGGATGTATTGTATATTTTAGAGGGTTGAATTCAATTTAATTTACAGACTAGAGATCGACAAATCATGTAATTTACTATATGATTCTTATGTCCCAATTGATGTATGTTCTTTCACAATGGATTCTCGTAAATATCATGTTTGCAGGGACTGCGGTCACCTGAGGATATCTCACAAGTACATTTCAAAACAGTTCAATGACCACCATTGCTACATATGTTCTTGCACGAGATTCTCAGGTTATGACAAAGATTAGTATCTCATTTCCGTTTTTTCCAAAAAAATATTTTGCTAATTAATAATTAGCAGAAGCCAAAGAAAAACCTATCTTCTCAATGTCAGAGCTACCCAGAATGAAGTGAAATATGATTTAGAAAGAACCAAAAGAATTACTTTGTTGCCTTGGAATTAAAGGAAGAATCGTTATAACAATAGGAATGTTAGTTAAATAAATTAAATCCTAATATAAGGTACACTCAAAAATCAGGTTAAAGATAAATAAATAAGATCCTCATCAATAGGATCAAATAACTCATAGTTATCTAGTCAAAATCAAACATGTCGCCTAAAAAGCCTTTCTTCTTCTGTTTCCTTTTATTATAATAATCATCATCATCATCATAATCTTTCCCGTGATGATATTTTTGATAATGTTCGTCTTCATATTGATTCTGCATATTGGCAACCTTTTCTAACTCTCCCCTATCTAGCCATACTCCACGACATCGTGGACAATAGTCAATCTCAACTCCATACTTGTTGCTTAACCTCATTTCTGATTCGCAATTAGGACATCTTAAATTCATTAGGTTAGTATTGAATTAAAACTATTTATAAATATAAGATTAATTTGGAGGTCAGCAAAACTATTACTTCAAAAAAAATATATTCTCCAAAATCTAATTGTGTGGAAAATATGTGTAGATGAGGTTTCCTAGATTGGTACATAAGACTCGATTATGGACGATTATAATCTATACTAATCATCTTAGAATCCAATGAGTAGTTATTAAGTGAATAATCTTAAGAATAGCAGTAGAAATATAACAAAAATTCTTGCAGTATATAGATGAAAAATTCTAATATTATTTGCAGGATTATACTTCTATATGAGAACTTTATTAAAAATAGTTGCTATTTTTTCAATTTTGAGTGTGACTACTATATTTATGACCATAAACAATAGTGGAAAAGCAATGGCAATTTGTGGCGAAATAAATGATCCAAATATATCTTGTCATGAACAGTATAATAGCCACTCTAATACCGCAACTTCCACCACCTCTAGTACAACTGAGGACGAATCCGAACCCATGCTCTGCACTGACTTGAAATGCAATTTCGGAGAAGAATATGTGTTAGATCCAGAAACTGACTTAATGGATGATCCGTTAGATCTATTGAATTAATAGTATCTCCACAAAATTGAATACAGAAGTATAAGTGTAACCAACAAAGGTTATTACAATTCAATTTTTTCTTCTATTTCATATGAGAGGAGGCATAGTAATTTATTCAAAGTATCTTCAACAGATTTATGAAATCAAAAATTGCAAATGATCTTGGTATTAAATAGACATCCTATACTTTAATTCAAGCCATCTCTTGTATATTTATATTCTATCTCCTTTGATCGGAAAAGAGGTCATTAAACCAAATCTCTAATTTATTTGCTGATTCTATTAACTTTGAAACGTTCTGAATGAGCTCTTGTTTAGCATCTATTGACTTCGGATCAATTGAGATCGCTTTCTCCAAGAAAGCCGATTTATCTCTAATATTGAAAGTTTGGCGTTGGGGGAAAATTATGTGGTTAATTTTATCATCAAGGGTTGGGTTTTCACTGAACCGGATATTTTCATAAATTGCTAGTTGTTTTTCAGATAATTTTAATCTGATCCTTAGTATAAAATGTGTATCAATGCCATGAGAGGATATTATTTCAACATAATGTTCAAGATCTGACTGGAGACTTGCCTTGGCATAAAATTCTGACGTAACAACTGTTAACCTTTCTTCACTGATTAAAAAATTAGAATCTCTCAACCACCGAGTAAGAGCGTTAAAGATAAATTCTTTGTTATCATCAGTCATTTTCATAGATATAATTCTGGAAATATTTAATCTAATTGTTTTAGTAGATTGTTATGAATATGATCCTAGCTGAAATGGCTTTACTCTGCATAGGAAAATGTTGCCTTATTTTACATACATGGCTTTGGGTATAGTAAATTTATGATTAACCCTATGAAATTAATTAGATTTTTCTGATTTTTAGCTGCTATCGCTGTTGTATACGGAATTGATACTTCATATGGTATGGCTTTATCGCCTGTTAAAAAGTTTAGCTCTCAATAACTTTACCGTAGGAATTGACGATTATCCGCCATCGGAAAACATTTAATATATAATATCGCTGTTACCGCAAACTAATACTTCTAAACAGTTTACATTTAATACTGCATCAACGGGAAAACAGCCTAGTTATGGCCCATTTATTAATTACCATAATTCTCAATATCAATACCGGAGTTGTATAATTTCTGCTTAGAATTTACAAATGCATTCTAAGGCATACATTTCTCGGATTTTGTAGGGATTTAATGATGATAATGATGTGGAAATAAAGCATAATTCAATCTCTAAAAGTAAAACCAACGGACAGAGAGTTAAATAAATGATTATTTATCAAGATTCAAGAATATGAACTGGACTGTGCGCATTTTTATATCCATCCAGGATGATACCTTGTTTCTACCTTTAAGTCTAATAATTGAACAGCACTTTCTAAAGGCATAAAGATACAATAAGTGTATATGAATCGGCTTTTTAAAGACCACCTTTGATTACATGTTAACTCCTCATTTCAAGGTTATCCAAATTTAAACTGAGATTGTTGGAAATGGAAATCTGAAATTCCCAGAGAAATTATCACCATAAGAACTATATCTTCCCATAGTTAGAGAGAGTGAATTGGGTCTAACAGTTGGGATTAATTAGACAAGGTAATAATTCAATTTATAGGAACATGGCAGAATTAATTTAAAAGAATAATCCAAATCTTGTATAGTTAGTTCTGTGAGATGTCTGTATATACCCAAACCTCACTTCCAATCGGTATATCGATCAA
Organism: Candidatus Nitrosocosmicus sp.; assembly: GCA_035279165.1. GTDB lineage: Archaea > Thermoproteota > Nitrososphaeria > Nitrososphaerales > Nitrososphaeraceae > Nitrosocosmicus. Next base: position 7,309 of record DATEIH010000320.1, read on the forward strand.
ATAACAAAAAAAAGCAGGAACATATAACTGGTTTTATCATATAGAAAAATCTATTCAAACTTTAATATATATATAAATATCAAAATAATCATGATAAAAAGGCTAGGTATTATTTTCTCAGGACTATTAATACTGTTATTATTATCAAACATCGGTTATAATGCAAACATCCAAGTATTAGCACAGCAAAATACATCGGCAAATACTACAAACACAAACGCATCTGTTCCCATTACCTCTAGCACAGCATCAAATATTACAAAGCTTACAGGCGGAGTAAAGATAATTTCTCCAGATAAAGGTGATCTAGTTCCATTAAATTCAAATAATTCACTACTAATTAAAGGAGTTTCAAAGGATAATGCAACTTCAGATTGTGATGTTTCTATTATAGTAAATAACGTAAAACCCTATCAAAGTGTTAAACCTACAGGCAGTCAAGGAGAAAATGATTATTCTAACTGGCAATATACCTTATCCAGTAATTATACTACCATCAATGAAGGAAGCAACAAAATAACATCTAAAATCCTTTGTCTAGACGGTCCACAAACGTTACAAACCTATTACTCTGTAAATGTTACAGCTTCTAACTTTACACAAGCACAGTTATCTAGTTATAACATGATGTTAGAGTCTTCAAATTCAACAAATAGTGGTAATGTGAGTCAGGCATCATTATCAGGCGGATTACAGCCTTTTGCACAAATTCAACAATTTAATCAAGATACAGGTAGTGGCCCAATCTGTTGTAAGATAGCAGGAAGTAGTCCAGGACAGGTGAGTGCATCTACTACTGGTACAGAAGTTCCAACATCTGATGATTCTACAGATGTTGCTACCACTAGTGATGACGAGGATAACAATGATGACAATAGTAACAGGAATGACGAGGATAACAGTAATGATGACAACAATGATGATGACAATAGTAACAGGAATGACGAGGATAACAGTAATGATGACAACAATGATGATGACAACAATGATGATAATGACGGTGGCAATATAATGGACTCTGTAGAGGACACCATAAGAGACAGTGGAATAGATTTTAGTTTTGATTAAGGGTAATTATCTATTGCTTTTAATCAATTCATTTTAATTTTTTCATTATTATGTGTCCAATCTTTATAAAATTAGTAAGTTTACGTAGATATTTCTACTAGAAAGGCTTCTCATATTTCTTTAGTTACCCAAAATATTTGCTAAATCAGGGAAAAAATCTCACGTGTTTGTATCTATCCAAGCTGAAATAATGCTCTTAATTTTTTCCTTGTGTCCTTTTTCGGTGAAAATTCTATACTTTTTGTTAGGATAAAATTGTCGTATAAAATCTAGATCCAATGGTTCTAATTTTTTAGATTTAGGATTATAAAACATTAGTCTTTTCAAGGTAGTCTCATCAACAGGCGGTTTTGTTACCTTCTTGCTAGTAATATTTATTACCAATACCACACCATCATCAGGCAACCCTGCTTCCTTTCTAATCTCATCTTGCAACCCCTTTGATCCTTTCGAATCCATGATCCTTGTAATCCTGTTATTATCACTCAGATCAAACTCGTGAACTAGTGATAAAATATTTCTATTCAAGTAATCGTCTACAAGTTTTCTTGTTTTATCATTTTTTACTTTTGTTAATTCATGTATCAAGACGTCATCAGATAATTCTAATATAGATTCCATATCTGGATTAGATAGTTTTTGGAATGCTGAGCTAGATTCTTTTGCAGCCTCATTCATCAAATAAGATAAATGGACATCAGCACCTTGAGATATTTTATGCAAGTAAATTGACCGGTGCATTTGGGCATAAGCCTCAAAGAATCTTAGTGCTGCCTCCCTGGCTTGAGTTGAAACAGTTACAATTTTATCTTCTTTCAGAAAGTATAAATTTTGAACAATTCTCCCTACATCTACAAAACCATACTCTTTTGCACCCGTTCTATTAGAATCCAATATGAGATAGTTAAATCGATCAACGTTGTACGGATCTTCTTTTATAAGATAATTCAAATACCAATTTGATTCTAAAAAAGTATCCATCCTAGCAATAATCTCTTTACTCACGCCTATTCCTTCCAGAATCCTTTTTGTATTTTCTATAATTCTCAAATTAGGGGATAGATCGCATAATAATGCCATTATTTCATAGGACTCGATTTTGTCTTCAGAGGATTCTTTAACTAAATTGGTGAATTTCTTGAATATTATTTCCAAACTCAAGTATTCGTGTTTCCAATCTAATGTTGGGTTGACTAGTTTTAAGAATTCTTCAAAGGTATGAGAAAATGGGGCATGTCCTATGTCATGCAATAGGGCTGCCAGTCTCGTTAGTTGGATTTGTTTTTTTATCTCTACTTTGCAGTTAATTGAATCCATCAAGTCAATTATGGATGTAGAATTGATCTTGTTATTGGAATTTAAGATAATGTGGGTTGTGGCCTCACCAGCTATGTGCATGGCACCCAAAGAGTGTTCAAATCTTGAATGAGAAGCTCCTGGAAAAGCCATAAAGAGATTGGAGCTTTGTTTTATTCTTCGGAGCCGTTGAAAATATCTTGTATTGATTATGTTTTTCTCGATATCTGTAATTCCAACATATCCATATTCGGGAAGTCTTATACTGCTGGTGAAGTTTAAGAAGGGATGATATACTGGCAATAATGCTAGTGATTAGGCAATTTTTAAAAACTCTATGTTTCATCCTCTAGAATGCATTTTACCTTACAATCAAATACCAAAGCCACTTCTTAACTAAATAAAAAATAAAAATAAAGATTGGGTTAGATTTACTTATTCCTTTAATTTCCCTCTCTTTGAACTTGTTTCTTCTTCTAAATCATCTACACCTTTCTCAGTTACAGTAAATTTAGTGTCAGAATATGGATGATAGGGAGAGTCGATCATTTTAGCGGTTCGATTTTCACCTGACTTTCTGAGATAAATCCTATATGTTGAGGCATGACCTAATACATTTCCACCTGCAGCTTTTGTTGGGTCTCCAAAAAAGGTATCTGGTGAAGATTGAACCTGATTGGTTATAACCACAGAAATATTATAAATCTCGGCAAGTCTGATGATTTTGTGCAACATAGAGTTAAGTCGCTGCTGTCTATCGGCTAGCGTGCCTCTTCCTGCAAATTCTGCCCTGTGCAAAGATATAATGCTGTCTATGATAACAAGCCTGGCTTTAAAATCATTGATATATTTTCCAAGATCTTTTATGATTAATTCAAGATGAGAGCTGTTGTAAACCTTACAA
>DATEIH010000321.1:0-3469 GCA_035279165.1 Candidatus Nitrosocosmicus sp.
CTGTAAGAATTATTGATTTTTGATTTTCTATTGTTCCATTTATTTTATAAAATCCAGTAGAATTCTTAAAACTCTTGACGATCTCTATATGAGTATTCTCTATTGGAGGTTGTGGATTGAATGTTCTATCAGACTGCTGGGATATATTAGAATCTTCATTGTGTACATAATCAAGAGAATTAACCTGTGAAATTAATTCTGAATTGGACAAAAAGTGTATGCTCAATAGGCCAAGCAATATCAATGCAGGAGATACGGTTAATCCCAGCATCATAGATCATAAATTGATACATATCAAACTATTTGACCAGTTATCAGATTTTTAGTAGAAAAATTGACCTCTTTTTTACTATCTATCTTCTATCTGTACGATAATTTAATGTTAAATGTTCATCGCATTAACATCACATAGTAAACATATCTAACAACTAGGTCAACATTTACAGTCTAGAGTTGACAAAATAAGAACATCTTAATCATCCAAATACAGACCGAAAAAGGTCAGAATTTATACTACAATATATTTTGACATGGATTTAGATTCAGAATCAGAATCGCCGTCACATGATGTATATGATAAAATTGATTTGGTAAATGTGATCAGTATGCCAAAGATGGGAGAAATGGTAAGGTCGGTTCTTCATATGGTCCCAATGTCATTAGATTGGCTGGCCATTGTATTCTAAATCCTTGTTCAAGTAACCATATAACAATTTCTCTGTTTTTTGCAGGTACAAAAAAACCTGGTCCTGTAATAACAGATGATCCCGCAATCAGTGCTTTTAGGTCATCATTTGAAGAGGCGATAGAATGGCCAAAGAGCCCTAAGCCTGCGGAATACCCATAACTTTTTCCTCCTCGTTCTATTTCTATTGCAACGCCTTGACTGACTGCATGGCGCAGCTCTCCCTCTCTCGTGAATCCATGAGCCCGAATACAAAGTTTGTTACACTCCAAAATATCTTTATCGGTTTCAACTTTGTGCAACTCCAAATCTCTTATGTTTGAATTTTTTTTTATTACATTTCCTTGCATTAAGAATAGAGGTTCTCGTAGAGTAAACCCAGATTTTGTGTATAGTACAAAGGAACGAATATGGCTGGGTGATTGTACTAATCTAACTTTATCATAATTTTGACTATAAGCATGAGATATTACAGCATCCATCAATATGCGGCCCACACCACCACCTTCTACAGCAGGATCTACGGTTAGTGGCCCAATAACTGCTATCGGTGATGGAGGAAATCTATGAAGAAATATACTGCCGAGAATCTGCTTGCCTCTCTCTACCAGGATACCGTATGAATTAGGGTTATTTAAGAGCATCTTAACAAGCCCAATTGCATATTCCTCGGAGGGTTGTTCAGAAGGATATCCATGAGCAGATGATACTGATTTATGGGCATTATATCCAATTTTTCCACAGGTCTCTGCATCTGCCTCCTCAATTGGTCTGATCCTTACAGACATGGTAAATGACCTTGTCTCGTACTTATTATAACTTCTGAATCTGCTTTCTATTTTATCTATATTCAATCCATAAGTTTAAGATAATTCTAATCAATCTGAATAGAAGGAACATGATTCAAGGTTGAATATAATACCACAATTCAAAGCGAAGTTTTATCAAGTTCAAACGAAAAGTCATTTGATTTAGGAGATCAAGTTGTTATTTTTTGTTCCCATGAAGTTCATTGATAACATATTGTACATAATCGACTACTTCATTTTCATTCAGCGATGTTTCAACTCCAGACGTTTCTTCAATCTCACCTTCCAGATTCTTCGCAATAGTCAATACTTTTGATTGTAGTTCTTTGTTTCTTTGAGCAGTACCAATACCACCAAGGAAATTGGCTTGTTCATTTACCGATTCCTTTATTGACCTAAGAAGTCTCAAGTCCTGTGAAACTATTTGTGCTGAGATATAAAGTCCTGAATAAATAAGGTAGCATGACAGCCCGATAAGTGAAATCGAAACAAGTCCATATGGTGGATAAGCAGCCTGAGAAGCAGTGGCTGAACCAGTGAGATAAAAAAGTAAAAATCCGTATGCTGTCAACATCAACTGCGTTCTGACAATAGAATTTTTCCTTAATGTTCTTGCTATAGATAAAAATGAGATGCCAAAAAGGATTCCTGCAATAATTCCTCCAAAAGAGAATATTAGAATATTAAGCATCGCATTTTCATTGCCTAAGGGGTTGAAATAGCCTAATACGAAAAGAGGATAGGACAAATTATAATAAATCAGAGATATGATCATCATTGTCCAAAACTTAAGCCTTCCAATTCTTTTTAAATTCTGATATAGCAACCTAACACTACCTATCCATGTCAGTAGAAATGCGATCATAGAAGATAGCTGATTAACTGCATTAAATTGATCAGTCATAGAGAAATTACTAAATTCAGGAAAATATGCTACATGATCAGAAGTTATAATTGCGTCTTGTTGAGTTAATATATCAATTTGAGTAATAAGGCCGAAGACTCCATTGACAACATATGCGATCATAGCCAATGCAAATATCATTATCATAATATTTTGGTTAAAATTCCGATACCAAAAAATAAACGCCCTTGCTAATAATCCTAAAATACCAATCCAAATACCATAACTAACAATATGAAGAATGAATAAGGGCGTAGTAATGTATTCTTGGAACGTCAATATCTGGATAACAATAAAAATAAGAATCGATGAAATCAAGCATTGAGATATGAAAACAAGATAATAGATCACTTTAAAGTGAGCATATTTTCCCTCGGTCAAACTATTGACACGTCTGACATAATTTATCATAAAGAAAGAAGATAAAATAGAGAATACTGTCAAACCAATAAACAAAGATACACCTAAAGGAGAGGACACATATTCTGATATAAAATCTGAAATAATTCCTATCTGAGAATCTACAACAACTGTAATAACCATGGCTACAAAGAAAATTAGAAATAGTTTGCTGTTGGGTTTCAAAGAGGAGGATATACCCTCCTCATTATTTCTAATATCCATAAGTATGAACCTTATATGATGTTATTGAATTTATCGAATTATATAATAATCTTGCATATAATTTTTAGAAAGCTTTGAATTTTGATATAAGAAAGTGCATTTCGTTCAAATTTAAAAAAAATTTTGACCTCAGAGACTTTTTCATACGCTGTACATGAAATAAATCGAAAATAAATCAAGGTAGCATTGCCTACTTGTGATGAAAAATTTTATTTGCAGATAAAAATGTTTGACGGGATTTTATTCAAAATAGAATATAATCTAATATTTAGATAGCAATATCTTAAATAGCAATAAACAGAAGAAATTATATTCAAAGCCTCATCATAAGAACAATATATCTACTGTTCCTAAATTAAAATTCAAAAGCGGAAGATACAAAATTTATTTACAGTCAGGTAAGAACAGTCATCGAATAATTCTTTTATAAAAGTACATGTTTATTAC
>DATEIH010000322.1:0-2111 GCA_035279165.1 Candidatus Nitrosocosmicus sp.
GACTTTAGAAGACAGTTGGAAAGTATAAAATAACATACCATTTTTTTACTCTGTGCGGGGATAATGGTAAGTGGGGAACTGTTATCCTCCTTCCACGAGATTATAGTTTGTGGGTACAGTTTCATTAATCTTATAAATCAAGATTTATGGTCATAAGTATGACTTCTTTAACTCCTGAAGAACTACTTACAACTACAAGAGCTGTAAGAAAGAGACTTGACCTTGAAAAACCTGTGGACTTTGAATTAGTTATAAAATGTACAGAAATAGCCCAGCAGGCCCCATCGGCTTCCAATAGACAGAATTGGCACTTTATGATTATTACCGATCAATCCATGAAGGATTCATTATCTGATCTCTTTAGAAAAGGATGGCAATCTTATCTAGATTCACCAACTTCGATAGCAAAGACTAAAAATTCTGATGACCCAAAGAAAAATGAAACTCAAAGGAGAATATATGAATCTGCCAAATATTTGGTAGACAATTTAAGAAATGTTCCTGTATTTGTTATTCCATGTATTGAAGGAAGAACGGACGGATCAAACGTCCCTGTTGTAGTCCAAAGTGCTCTATGGGGATCTATTGCTCCTGCAGTTTGGAATTTTATGCTTGCTGCCAGGTTATACGGATTGGGAACAACTTGGACTAGTTTTCACCTTTTGTTTGAAAAAGAGGCCGCTGAATTATTGAATATCCCATATGAAAAAATTATGCAAGTGGCCTTGCTTCCTCTAGCATACTATAAGGGAACTTCATTTAAACCTGCACCAAGAGATCCTATAGAAAAAATAATACACATTAATTCATGGTAGGGATCATCATCATTTACTTGAACATTTATAACAAATGTTCTAAATATTGTTCCAATGGCTTTTAAACTTAGGGATTTATGCTGTACTGGTCTATTGACCGTGCTGACCTGCTTGTTGATTTTACTAATTACTCAGTCCAAGTCAGTTGATATTGGATTGATTAGCGCTCAAACTCTTAAAGATCCTAACCTCAGCTTACAACCAGTTTACAGGGAATTTACTTCACCCACAGGAATGGCTTTCCTTGATGATTCTGGAAAGAATATTATAGTGATTGAAAAGAAAGGTAACGTAAAATTAATTTCAGATGGTATATTGCAAGACACTCCACTAAAACAATTTGAAGTCAATTTTGAAAACGAACGTGGTTTGTTAGGAGTGGAAGTAATGAAAGAAAACAATGCTACACTAGTTTTCTTTTATGTTACCGAAAATGATGCTGATCAAGCCGTGACAGACCCCAATGAGAACTTGCGTAATAGAGTATACAGTTTTGAATGGGACGGTACTGATCTTATTAATCAAAAGCTGATCCTAGACTTACCCGCCATACCTGGACCAAATCACAATGGTGGCAAGATAACTCTAGGCAAAGACAACTATCTTTACGTTATAATAGGCGATTTGAATCACAGGACTAAATTACAGAATTTTGAAAATGGAGGAGATCCAGACTACACTGGTTCTATTTATAGGATTGATCCACATTCAGGTTCTGCACCAGGCGATAATCCTTTTATAGGAAGCGATGTTCCAAATATTGATAAGACTTTTGCATATGGTATTAGAAATTCCTTTGGGCTTACAGTAGATCCAATTACTGGCCATGTTTGGGATACAGAGAATGGACCGTCCTTTTCTGATGAAATAAATCTGGTCGATCCTGGATTTAATAGCGGCTGGAGATCCATAATGGGTCCAGCTCCATCGACTGACGAAATAAAAGGTCTCGTGTTCCTTTCACCCAATTCTAATTATTCAGATCCAGAGATAAGTTGGTTTGAACCCCCCGCAGTCACAGATCTAGAATTCATCAATAGTACTAGTCTGGGACCAGACTATACTAACAATATGTTAGTAGGAGATAATAATAACGGTAACCTGTATTTTTTTAAATTAAATGACCAAAGAGACGGATTGGAAGTACAGGATGCCGTCATTGATTCAGAGGAAGAACTAAATAATTATATTTTAGGAACGGGATTTGGAAGCATTACTGACATACAAACAGGTCCAGATGGTGATATATACATCGTTTCCTTAGAAAGTGGAAGTATATACAAAATCTCTTAATTT
>DATEIH010000323.1:0-3820 GCA_035279165.1 Candidatus Nitrosocosmicus sp.
TGTTAAGAATCATATATTCTACAATCTTTTGGGGGGGATGTTTGCTATCCATATTCCAAAATTCCTGCCCTTTAAATCACACCAATAATAGAGATTTAAAATTTTTAATTACTTGTAGTCAGATCGAGGATATGATGTGAAAAACATTACTGGATTCTATGTATTTATGCTTGAGCATGAGTAGATTATTATGATTAAAGCAAACAGTACACATGATATTTAATGATGTTACATTGAATCGGGTGTATCTTTCTTTTAATGTGAAAATAGTTCCTTTGAAAAATTATCAAGACGTCATAAGCAAACCTACATGATATTTAATAATTATATGCTTTATTTTTTTGTCTTTTTTATATATTTATAGAGAGTAATACAATAATAACTTGATATTTTTTGGCTAGTGCTAATAATTTTGGAATAGAAAAGGGAAAGGGTGATGCGGCAATAAAATGGATAAATGAATTTATCTTAAAGAATAATAAATCATTCAAAATTTCAATTACAAAGAATCAAATACATACCTTAAATTTTGGAGATTTTGATTTGGTGGAATGGAGTGGAGATTGGAGCATAGCCAGAAACGTCATAAAAAAAACAAGTACAAAATTAAATATCAAAGTAATCGAGGCTGGCTATCATAAAAAACATAATATCTTTGAGGCATTTTTTGGAATAAGCCAAGAATTTTGCAAAGTTTACAGCAGTGGAAAATTTGTTGGGACATTGATTCTTAAAAGAAAATCCGGTAATTGGATTGTAGATAAGGAAAAACGTGGATAGCTAGTGATCCATTCTTATTTTAGTATTGCTTGTAGACATTCTTATTGATATTATCATGAAGCTACTCTTATCCCATCATTTGTAATGTTTATATCTTTATTATTTGCGTCAACCTTATCATGCATTATCCATTTTTGGGTTGGCAGAATAATGTAGTTTTGTGTAATTGTGAGTTTTAGATCATTAACGTAAAAAATCCCGCCTACTAAAATTGTTTTTTTATCTATTATTCTGGATTCAAATACTATTTCACCAGCTTTATCGACAATCAAAACATGTTCAAGATCTGATTTTTTCCTTATAAGATCTGGGGAACAATATTTGCATACGTTCTCTACGACTTCAATTACCATTTTATGGTTGGAATCGACCATATTAACCGAAATGGTGGGATTATGTGAGTCTGATACTTGTTCTAATGTGAACAAGGATTTTCCGTTATACCTTATGCTTCTCGGACTGTTTGCTATAAAGTTATTACCAATTAATAATGTAAAAGTCATATTATATGTGTGATCCATTCCGTTTCTATTTTATCCTTCTCATTTGGAAATTGTATATACATTTAAAACTGTTCTAATATGCTCAAAGATTGTGTCTCTAAAGAGCGATATGGCAATTGGTGTAATTGGAGTTGGTATGTTAGGTACTGGAATTATAGAACGATTAATAGGACTCGGTACTACAGTGAGTGTTTATGGTAGGAATAAAGTCAAACTCGCATATTTCCAGGCTAAGGGTGCACAAACATTTAACGATGCCCAAACCTTGGCCGAAAAAAGCGATATAATTATAACCTGTGTTACTAATTTTGAATCATTAAAAGAAATCCTGTTTCAGGATAACGGTGTCATGAAATGTAGTAACAAAAAACTAATTATTGCGGATTGTACAACCGTCAATTCTAATCAATCTTTGTACTGTTCAAATCTTGTAGGGGAGCGGGACGGATTTGCGTTCTTGAGCACTCCAGTGATGGGTGGACCAAATGACGCAAAAAAGGGGGAACTTATTTCTCTTGTCTCAGGAAATGAAAACTCTTTTAAAGAAATTCGTCATGTATTAGAAAAAATTTCCAAGCACGTTTTTTATGTTGGCCCGGTCAATGGAGTTTCCAATTCTATAAAATTGGCACTTAATCTAAATATAGCCATAATCACATTGTCCCTATCTGAGGGATTAATTTTAGCTAAACATAGTGGAATAGATCTGAATCTTTATTTGCAAATCCTTAATCTTACGAAGCTTAAAACTGGAATAAGTGAAAGGAAAGGTCAAATGATGTTAAATAACGATTATTCACCTTCCTTTTTCCTAAAAAACATGTTAAAAGATATTGATTTAATGATGGATGCATCACAGGATTTACGTCTATTCCTACCTATGACTTCCTTATCGCAACAGCTTTTTAGAGCAGCTAACAATAGTAACGATAGAAAAAACAAAGACTACTCGGTAATCTACCAGTTCTTGGAAGAGCTAAACTCTAAATGAATCATAATATGATGTATGAACAGAAGTTAGATTGAGAAGTATCCTAATCAAATTTTAGGTTGTCTTTTATTGTATTTATCAAATGTTATTCAGGTGGTTATACCTAACAGAGGAAATAGTATTTTATTTCTACTATATTTTTACTTGGATTGTCGTTTTTTACGGTGTAAGCCATATGTTTGTTGGGAAAGTGAGAAGAAGCAGAAGCAGGAGGGCGACGTTGATTTTTCTGTTGTTTGGTCACTGGTTTATTCCCCATTCTTGTTTTACCCAACTTTTGCTTTTGGTTTGATCTGATGTTATCCAATTTTGACCTGTAAACTAACTAACTAGTCGCACCATGAATGAATGATGATCTAATACTACAAAATAGCATATACCGAATCTTTCTTTTCATTACACCTATTTCCCTTCTATTTAATTCCGGAATAATTTGCTTGTTGTTATGAGTAGTCCATTCTGTAGATCCAAACCAATTGATTAAAAAATTTTGCGGCATTCAGACAAGCAAAACTGTCTAAAAGATATTTGGCCCAAACTCGTGTTTCTTACAATAGTTAGTAAATTCTCTCTTTCTATTACTGTATTGCAGTTTTGATGTATCGGTATTACCATGATCTATTATAAATATACAATACGATACTAGCCATAGCAAAAAAATTCGATCAAAAACTAACGACCAATTTGGGGAGGGGCAAACCCCTACATTTCTCTCAATTATTAGGAAAACTATATATCATTTAGTCACGCTATTATAGTATATCTTTATGCGAAGTGTTGACAGTAGTGAAGATCCTTTTGTAAAAATTGCATCTCTAATAGGAGGGGATGAATATCATCATGTTGCCAAAGCACTGTTAAAAACTGAAGATTCAACTGACGAAGAAATAGCTATTGCAACAGGCCTTCGAATAAATATTATTCGGAAAGTTCTATATGATCTTTTTGGAAAGGCTTTGATAACGGGTATCCGCGTTAAAGATGAAAAAAAGGGATGGTTTGTATATAGATGGAGAGCAAAGAGAGATAATGTAGATAATTTTATCGACAATCAGAAGAAGAAAATATTGGAAAGATTACAAAATAGACTTGAATATGAAGAATCATCCGAATTTTACCACTGCGGTAATTCTGCTTGCGATAGAATAAAATTTGACTATGCAATAGAGTTGTTCTTTAAATGTCCTAATTGTAAAGAACCCTTGAATATGGTGGATAATAGTAAATTGAAAGATGCTTTAAGGTATAAGATAGAACAACTTAGTACGGATTCCGTAAAATAGCAATTTCTTAATTTGTTTTGATATTTTTGTAGTGTAATATTATTTCACCATTACTTTTTTTTTGTATTCGTGACAACTTTATTTTTACACTTTCATTTATTGTCTTGTAACCTTCTCCACCTACTAGTGATATCGCCTTTTTCCCTCCAATTATTAGTGGAGATATCGTTATTATTATCTCATCAAACAAGTTGTCTTTAATAATAGACCAGTTTATTTCCCCTCCACCTTCGACTAAGACATTTGATATACCCTCCTTTTCT
>DATEIH010000324.1:0-3280 GCA_035279165.1 Candidatus Nitrosocosmicus sp.
GAACAAAATAAGGAATCCCGATCCTGATCTCGATCCAAAAAACAACACAAATGATTTAGCGTCTTAATAATAACGTAAGTAGAGACAATAAAACATAAATTTCAAGATATTTCTGTTTGCTCAGAAAATAGTTTTGCTGAATGTATTAGATAGGCTCAATAATAATCTTAAAATATAAAATTGTTTTTATGGATAAGATTGACCTCTATATGATATCTGATGTTAACCATTACAACTATTATAGGAAACATAAAGAAAGATTCACAATTACATCAAAAATATGAGGAGTCAGTTAAAAAAAATACCATCGAGAATGTAATAATTCAGAGATCTGAAACCGAGAAGGTTAGAATGAGAAAGGTTTCAGACAAAAAAACTGATATAGGCTTTATTTTGCCTTCTAGAACCCATCTTAAAGATGGTGATGTAGTTTTTCTTGATGATACAAAAATGATAGTCATAAAATTATCTCCTGAGCTTGTGGCTGTCTTGAATATTAAAAACCATTTACACAAGCATGACCATGACCATGACCATGAACACAAGCATGAACAGGCCAACGATGATGATCTCACTAACGTGGCAATAAAAGTGGGACATACTATCGGAAACTTACATCGGCCATTAAAAATCGAAAATCGTGATATAATTTTTCCTATTCAAAGTCCAGATGAAATAAATCTATTCTTGAGATTGTTGTCAGATTTAAAAGATTATATAGAAATTCGCTCAGAGCAACTCATTTTTGAACCTGATCAGGGATTTGACATTCATGCACACTGATGATAAGGATATCGAATCAGTACCATCCATTGCGGATATAAGTTTTTTACAATTATCCGATTCTTTTTTCCCAACCGGTTTGTACACTACTTCAAATGGCCTGGAATTATTGTTTTATAATAAAAACAGAAAGCTAACATACGTCGAGATTTCGGATTTCATCAAAGCCTATCTTGTACAGCAAATAGGACCCACTGATTGTTGTATTGTAGGTAATGTGTATAATTGTATTCAAAAGAAAGACTTTATGTCGTTATTAGAATTGGATAATACATATTATTTTATGAGGCTAGTAGATGAAACTCGTTCTGCATCAACAAGATCAGGAATCCAGTTCCTAAGATGTGTTTCTGCATTTATTCATAATGATGAATATTTGGATTTCTATTCAAAAAATATTAAAAGCGGTCATGCAAAGGGAGTTTATCCTTTATCATATGCCTTGGGATGCAATTCTATGAAAATAACTAAAGAGCGATCTGGTTTGATGATACTGTATGGGTTTGTTGTCAGTGTAATCGGGGCTGCACTTAGATTGGGTATTCTCCAGCATATTGAAGGGCAGATGCTTATAGATGAGATGAAACCGGTGATTCTATCAACTGTGAAAAAAAATATCCATAGACCTCTTGACAGTATGTGGCAATTTATTCCTCAACTTGATATAATTCAAATGCATCATGAACAGATGGATTCAAAAATGTTTATTACTTAATTTTTTCCTTTATTTTTTTGTGGCACTTTCAAGAATACCACGTATAGGCATAGGCGGACCTGTTGGATCAGGAAAAACCATGTTAATTGAACAATTAGTTCCTATTTTGAAGAATGATGGATATAACGTTGGAATTATTTCTAACGATGTTGTTTCAAGAGAAGATGCCGATAGAATGAGAAAAAACCTAGCCACCGAAAGAGGATTAATGCCAGAGGATCTAGTAATAGGCATTGCTACCGGAGGCTGCCCTCATACTGCAGTGAGAGAAGATCCCTCAATTAATATATCTGTTGTAGAGGAAATGGAATCCAAACATCCTAATCTAGATTTGATAATAATTGAAAGTGGAGGCGATAACATTACAACCACATTCAGTCCTGCATTGGCCGACTATTTTATTTATATTATAGATGTTTCTGGAGGGGATAAATATCCAAGAAAGCGTGGACTTGGAATCGAAACATCTGATTTATTGGTAATCAACAAGATAGATATTGCATCCTTCATAGGTGCCGATCTGAGCATTATGGAGCGAGACGCCAAAATTGTTCGAAATGATAAACCTTATGTTTTTGTTAACAGCAAAACAGGTCAGGGTGTTAAAACCGTGGCAGAACAAATAGTAAAGGACGTATTATTTGATGCGCCTCCTAAATCGGTAGCTGTCAATTAATCTTTTATTGATTTCAATGAGTTTGTATAATCTTTCTTATTGTACTCCTGAAAATATTCCAGCTGAAATTTTAAATTATGATAATCCATTAAAACAATTGGCAGTAGGAAAATCAGGTAAATTAGGTATTTTACAACTTGGTCTAGAATATAATCCAGGTAGTCATAAAACATCCATAAAACACCAATATTACAAAGTTCCTTTATGCATAAAACGTGCTCTTTATCTTGAAGAGACATTTCCCGAGATGGCTTATGTTTATATTATTTCCCCATCTGGAGGCATTTTACAAGGTGATAGGTATAGAATTGATATTACACTTACTAATTCAGCTAAATCACATGTTACTACCCAAAGTGCTACTAGAATATACCGGATGAATAGAAACTTTGGATCCCAAATAATAAATTTGAATGTTGATAAAGATTGTTACTTAGAATATATACCTGATCAAATAATACCATTTAGAGATTCTAGATTCTATCAGGTTTCAAATATTAAGGTTCATGATGAAGCTACCTGTATTTATTCTGAAATATTAACACCCGGTAGGGTTGCTAGCAATGAATCTTTTGAATATGATATATGCTATATGAAAGTCAAGTCAGTAAATCAAGATGATAAATTAAGACTAATTGATGTAGCAAAAATAGAACCAAAGGTGGAAAATATACGATCCTTTGGAGTATTAAATAATTATGAAATACTGGGTAGTGTTTATGTTCTGACCCCTAAGGAAAAAATAAACATCATACAAAATGAAATACTAGAAATTTTGTCTGGAACAAAAAAAGCTATTGGTGGATGTACAAAATTGCCCGGTGAAAATGGTTTATTAATCCGGTTGTTAGGCACATTTGTTTATGATATCCGTGACATTATTTATTCCATAGTTAGAATAGTAAGAAAAAACGTTCTAAATGTTTCATTTAGCAAAATCAGAAAGATATGATCTAACAGGATTTTATATGATACTATAAATGCATTTTTTGGCTCAAAACCAATAACTCGCTATTAAAAAAATTAATAAAATCATTTATAAAGATTCAGAATGTCAAAAAATTTTTTTAGAAACACCAAAATAATGTTGGTAGCTACGTTTACAA
>DATEIH010000325.1:0-2994 GCA_035279165.1 Candidatus Nitrosocosmicus sp.
TTGTAAACAACCAGCTAATAGCAAATATGCTAAGGTGATGTGTTGGATCTGAGCCTCCGATCCCTCAAATTTTACAGATCATTTTTTTGGTTACATTTGGATTTAGATAAGGAAGATATAAATGGATACTTAAGATATAAACGGATATTGATATTCAATTCATTGTCTATGTTTTACAGATTTATTGCTATTGTTAATGCTCCATTACAACTCATATCGATTGGAGCTAGAAAAATGATACTGTACTGGGGTTAAAGAGCTTGTCAAATCGCAGAGGATAAATTATGGGTATACGTACTACATGCATACATACCTTATACTCAGAGGACAAAAGACTAGATTATAACAGATAGCAGATTGAAAACGGAAATACAAATACAAAAATAAGATAAACAAAGAACTTATTTTAGAATAGTCAATCATGTCTGAAAATATACACATTAGAGCTTATTTTATTATAGAAAAAGATAATGTGAAACGTTTTAAGAAACTAATAAGAGAAATGAGCGAAGTTGTTGAGACCAATGAACCAGATACATTAGAATATCGATTCTATCTTAATGAAGAAGGAACTAGATGTATAGTCCATGAAACTTATGCAGATTCTAAGGCCACTCTATTGCACAATTATAGTGTCGCATCAAAAACAATTCTCCCAAGTATTTTCACTATCGCACAGTTAAATAGACTTGATGTTTATGGGAATCCTAATGATGAATTGAAAAAGGTGTTGGCAGGTCTTAATTCAGACACATTTAATTTGTTTACTGGATTCAGTAGGAAAAATGAATAACAGAATTAGACATCGTCAATATTTTGTCTTTGTTTATTGATTAATGTCTCTCCACGCTGCTTAAGTAATAGACGGGTTTCTCACGATTTTCTTATAAATTTTCAAGTTTTCTGAAAAATTAGATACAGATTCAGCCTCCGAATCTATCAAGTCACAAACTAGCTGATGCTCAAATCTGTCTTAAAAAAAAGAAGATTGAGGTGCGAAGTAGGGGATTTGAACTCGCTCAACGCCTTATTCTAAAGTTCAAATTCCGGTAGTAAAATAAAGGACCATGAAATCTTCTCATTTTAAAGACTCTTTTTTATCATATTTGTATTGAGCAAGAAGAATACTATTGGATGATGAAGAAGAAAGGATGAAGACTTCTTTTTTATCTAAGTTGATTGACTTTTATTCTATAAATTATTGTTTGTTTATATACAGCAGGCTTATTGCTATTGTTATTGCTTCTAATGAGATTTAAGGTAGAGCCCTCAATAATTTTAGGTGTATTTTTTAGTACATTCATTATTTTGTCAGTATATTTATCGTTGTTTGGTTCATCTGTGTTTCAGAATGCATTGGCCCAGTCAGATATTCAAACTGTCAAATATAGAAATCTAACACTAGATCTTGGTAGTGGAGTTACAACTAATGCCCAGTTATCTTATCCAGCAATAGGTAAAGGACCATTTCCGGCTGTGTTGCTTGTTCCTGGGGCGGGACCAGCGGATATGAACTACACAGCAGGCGATAACGCTAAACTATTTTGGCAAATAGGTCAGTTTTTATCAGAAAGAGGATTTGTTGTTCTCAAATATGACAAGAGAGGAAATGGCGAAAATGGCTCAATTATCAACAAAAATTTATGGGCAAACATGACATACGATGACCTCAAACAAGATGCAAAGAAAGCTGTAAATGTTCTGATACAACAACCCGAGGTCGATTCAAAGAAGATTAGCCTGATTGGGCATAGCGAGGGAGGAGAAATTGTTACTAGACTTGCTACAGATAATTCAACTACTAAATTTGACAACATTGTGCTTATGGCTCCAAGAATTGAGAATCCACGTGCTCAGGCATATTACGGATTCGTTGAATTTCCAGTTGAATATGCTAAACAAATATTGGATAAAAACAATACTGGATCTTTTTCATTGCAGGAAGCATTGCGGGATCAATTATTCCAAAGTTTGGTTGGCGGCAATACCAGTTTAGTTTTCGCTCCTACTAGTACAAACAATACTGGTACGGAGCTTTTAGATACAATATCCAATCCTAATAAAGATAGAAAGGTAAACATTCTTACCGAACTCAAACCTGTTCTTGAGAAGAGATTTGAAAAGCTATCTGAAGGATCAAAATGCGAGAATCCTATGGCAGGACCTTGTCCAATTTATTTGGGTTCGATTATTAAGTTAAATTCAACCTTGAGTATTATAGGGAATGTTCCCTCATCTACTGACATCTTAATACTCCACGGACAAAATGATTCGGGCAGTCGAGTTCAACAAGCATTTCTCCTACAACAAAAGCTATTTGAACTGAATCATCCTGATCATACTCTGATAACGTATCCAAATCTAGGACACCTTTTCTATCCATCAAGTCGGTGGACTACAGAAAGTGGACCCATACCAGAATATGTATTGACGGATTTATATTCATGGTTGGAATCTCATTCTAGGTAGCATATAAATTTATTTCAATTTTATTAGACAAGACATTAATGATATTGTAAACAACCAGCTAATATCAAATATGCTAAGGTGATGTGGAAGATTTGAGCCTCCGATCCCTCTAATTTTACAAATCACTTATTTGGTTACATTTACATTTAGATTTATATAAGGAAGACATAAATGGATACTGATATACTGATATTCAAGTCATTGTCCATTTTTTACAGATTTATTGCTATTGTTAATGCTCCATTACAATTCATATCGATTGGAGCTAAAAAAATGATACTGTATCTGGATTAAGTAACTTGTCAAATCATAGAGGATAAATCGCGGGTATACGTACTACATGATTACCTTATACTCATAGGACATAAGACTAGATTATAATAGATAGTGGATTGAAAACGGAAATACAAATACAAATACAAAAATAAGATAAACAAAGAACTTATTTTAGAATTAATCAATCATGTCTGAAAATATACACATTAGAGCTTATTTTATTATAGAAAAAGATAATGTGAAACGTTT
>DATEIH010000326.1:0-3326 GCA_035279165.1 Candidatus Nitrosocosmicus sp.
AATGGTAGGGCCCAATGGATTTTGAATGTTTTCTTCAGGGTTACTGGATGCAGCGATGTCTTGCATTAGAAAAGTTCCACCAAGTTTTAAGGCATTATGAATTTTTGATAAAACCATTGTAGGGCGAGCTTGATCATGAATCGTATCAAAGGCCGTGATTAGATCATATTTGTTGGTATCAGATAAAGTGTTAACATCTTTGACCTCAAACTCAACATTGGTGAGGTTCATTTGTTTGGATTCTCTTATCCCCGAATCTACGCCTTCCTTCGAAAAATCATATCCAACGAACCTGCTATTAGGGAATGCTTTTGCCATAAGATTCAATGCGTGACCGCTCCCGCAACCTATTTCCATGACTAATCCACCACTTTGAAGCTTGTCAATCATATCTTTACCTGTCAACGGTACTATTTGGTCTATCAGTCTTGAATCAAATACTCTTGAAGTTTCTTCTGCTTGAAGAGACTGAAAATCTGGATACTCTGAATATGGAACTCCCCCTCCATTCCTGAAGCAATCTACAATCTTATCTTCCACCAAGCCCAATAAAGAAAGATATTGAGAAAAAAGAGCTAGATTATCAATTCCCGCCGCTCTTGTGGTAAATGCCGAATGTTCGGGTGGTAAAAGGTATTTTTTTTCGTTAGGAAAATATTCAACAATACTTCCTACTACCATACCGCCCAACCATTCTCGCACATATCTTTCATTGAGATTTGCTTTTTTTGATATTTCCTCTGATGTACTCGGATTCTTTAAACCGGATAAAGTATCAAATAGTCCTGTTTTATGGCCAACACTTAGCAAAAGGGAAAGACAGCCACTATTTAGGATGTCCAGTAGCTTCCCAGCAAATGCCTCAGCTTTAGCGTTATCAAATACAGATTTCTGTTCCATGAAATGAGGTCATAATATTTGATATTAAAGAATTGTCATTGCTATGTTGAATTCAAGTGATTTTTATAGATGCACGCGGATAAAAAATGTTTAAAAGCTTCCATAGATTCTCTTAAAAAAAGCTTGATACCTAACTGATATCATCACGATCATTCTACTCATTAAGCAAACTATGTAGTTTTGCCAATTTTCCTTTAATCGTATCAAATTTAGATGAATCAGATCTATAGTAGTGTCTTACAAAAACAGAGTTCGGGATTCTTCCTTGCAACAAGTCTATTATCTCTGGCTCGATTCTCTCGTTCCTCAGAAAAGTAGCAAAGATTTTTCTACAGTAAGACATATAGAATTTTTGATTGTTTCTCAAAAAAGTTAGTCTAATGATGTCGTAATTTAGAGATTCTTTGTGATGATATACTAGATTTAACATATTTTCATTAACTACAGAGACGAATGCCTTTTTTGTCCTTCTCAAATATATCGAAGGATATCTAGAACGCTCTAACATTCGTTTATCTCTAGATAAATATTCCGATTCTTTACCAAGTGTCCTCAACAGATTAAATAATTCAATTGCCTCAGACGACCGCAGCCCTGTTAAAACATTAAGAGTAAGGAAATTAATAAAGCGTGGGTAAGAAACTATAGATTCTTTAATCCATTCTACCATTTTGGTAAAATCTCCATCTTCTTTAAGTATATTATGAAACCCAGCTAAAGAATCAGTAGAGGTCCATTTTAGTTGGTATTGTTTTCTAATGGTCTGCCAAGTATCATAACATCCAGAGTACTTTGAGAAGGCAGCCAAGGCTTTCATTATATATTTTCGGTTTCCAAGAGAATAGGTCGTTAATTCGGAACCATTCCCTTAGTAGAGTATCTGATAATACTTGATAGCATTTCTGAAAACCTCATTAACTGTCTTTGCACAAGTATACTGAGACTCTAGATATATTCTAAATTTTTTTACACTATCACCAGTCAAATCCAACACGTTACCCTGATAAGGTTCTTTCGAGTCGAAGATTCGGGCTTCCAAATCCCTGCTGAAGATGCAATAGGGTTAATAGGTACCTATAGGAGATAATTCCATTGATAAGAAAAGACGAATTCTGAAGCCCTTTCAAATCCCTACTTTATTCTGAGGAAGATAAAGGAGCCATTCGTTAGTATCATCAACGAATAAATCCTAAAAATGACAAAAAGCATCCCCGATCAAGAAGCATACCATAATTGCTTTCGAAAGAAAATAGCAATTAAAAATGAATATGACAGGAGGATGTATTACTGTCGCAGATGCAATATAAATAGACGACGATACTTAATGGCAGAATCAAAAAAGGATGAAATGGTAAGAATGCAGAAAATCTTATGAATTGTGTAATAATGCTATTAGCAAATAGATAAAAGAGAAATCAAGTTAATGTGTTCTTGTTAATACCGAGGCCAGTCTAGTGAGTTTAAAAGGCATTGTGAGAATTTCACTGTCTTTTATTCCAGCAGTCTTTAAGCATTCTGATGGCAAGTGCTCTTTGGGAGTGGTTGTTACTAATATCATTTTTTGATCAGGCTTTTCTGAGCGTATTCTTTTAACAACATCAAGTCCAGAAGGATTGGGCAAATGCGTATCTACTATTATAGTCTCATAAGGTTTGTTTAGAGTAATTCTATCATGAAAACAGTCAATCGCCTTATCTCCACTGTTAGCTGTTTCTGATTTCAAACCTACTGCAGATAAATAATCTGCAAATAACAAGAGTAAGTCGGTTTCAGATTCTGCAATCAAAATCTGAGCTTGCTCTATTTCTTTTTTGAACAAATTACTATCACTTTCTTTCCTATTTTTTACTCTATGACGATATTGCAATGGACGTGCTTGAGTTCCTTGAGTTTCCTGAATATTATTGTTGTAGACATCTTCAGAGATATTAACACTGTTAATAACATATTTACAAGGTAGCGTCTGATAGGACGTCGAGTTATCAGTATTATCTGATAATTTATTATCAAACAAATCAATCACTATACTTGGAGATTTAGACTTAACATAATATTTATACCCATACAATTCCCAAATGTTAAATTAAAAACCCAATATTATGAAAAAACATGATGCCCATATTCATATATATGATTCCTATCCTAAATGAATCAAAGTTTACATAAACTAAATACCATTATCCTGTAATTTCTTGATAATGTCTAATATAAAATGTAACTTTATGAAATATTTATTGATGAAAGATAGACTATTTCTACTATGAGTTGAATCATTATTATAATTAACCTATTATTTTTTCACCATAAAAGTAATAAATAAATTATCATATGTACATAAATATACCGCCAATGACATCAAATCATCCACTTTCCATCCTTATAGTAGATGATGAAATAGAATTAGCTTCGTTATATCGAACATATCT
>DATEIH010000327.1:0-7923 GCA_035279165.1 Candidatus Nitrosocosmicus sp.
GAACAGGAAGATTAGGAATCCTGAAGAAGATAGGATATTCATGCCTAAGCTGTGATATATACTACGATAAAATACTGTATACAGTAAATGAAAAACTGTATACAGATTCTCATAATACAGAGATCCTAAAAAGAAGTTCAAATTGGACTCAAAATTCAAAACAGACAATGCTCCGGCCGGGATTTGAACCCGGGATCGTCGCCTTGAGAGGGCGAAATGCTTAGCCGGACTGTGTGGTTATCTTGGTCAATAACCTCTACACCCCCGGAGCTTACTGCGTTTTCTATTAAACTTGAGGGTTATTAATATAATACTTTGGAAATCCTTTGACTGTTTCATAGCAACTCGGCCTGATAAGATGAATATTACTGTATTCCAGCTCTTACTGCCTTTTTTAGCTTTAGACTTGGAATAAGAGCAACCAGGATAAATTGATAAGGGTACAATGATTTCGAACTTTTCGGATCGGGTCTACTTGAAGCATGATACGTACTTTCATTTTAAAATAGAACATCTTTAAAGAAGTGCGTCGACCAAATAAGTTGTCGTGCAAAGTATCCGCGGAATAGCTTTCATCATGAAAGAGATGATAAAGCACCTTCTCAACCTCCTATTTGTAAATGGTGTGTTTGTATTCCTTGTTCACAAAAGATCAACTTCAAAAGCAGAATATAATATCAAGTTAATTGGACAGCCGACTAACTACTTTCAATTTTGTGCTGCGCTTATAGGAATCTCTTCTGCGGTTATCGCAATATTAATTGTAATGGCATTCGATCAAAGCGTTATGGTAATAATTGCTGCTGTATTTATTTCTCTTGGGACGGGACGACAGATCTTTGCTTCAGCACTGGATGTCATAACAACTAACATGAACGCTTACTTGTCATCTTGGGCATCAACTATTCTATTAGTTGCAAAGAATAATCTGAAGATGACGACAGCAGATGGGGATTCCATAGAAAGTCATGTAAAGCTAATACTATATAGTACACGTATGTATAACTTGCCTGTAGAACTTAATAGAGTAAGACCAGAATCTCAGCAAGTGTTGATAGAGTATTTAAATAAGCATAAATCGGAGTTAAAATATCCACACGCCATCAATTCTGATGATTCTAGCCGCCTTGCATTTGCCCAATATGCGACTAAATATATAATAGAAAAGTTACTGATATATGGTGAACTGGAAGATCTACAGGAAAGAAGTGGAGGCGTTAACGCGGTAATCTTGATAGCATTGGGAACTTTGATTTGGTTGATTTCCTAGTGTTTAAGTCGCTGATAATTGATAATTGATAATTGTGTTTCATGTATTTTAATATATATTAATCACATCAGATCTAATTCTGTATAATAATATACACTTTAATATTGAGCATAAACGCTTACCAAATTCTAAATTTGTGACCGACTCTAATAAAGGAGGCATTCTGTGTTAACAAGTCAGCCACTGCAGATGCAGTTTTACAGATTGAATAATTCTTGTTATAGGATACAGCATGAATTCACATACGACAAGGGATTAGAAACAACGCAACGAGACAAATACAGACTCATGTACATATTGATTTTGAAAATAAAAAGTATACAGGAATTAGGAATCCATACTGACAAATGATGTTAACTGAATCAAAGTTGACAAACACAGAAAAGATCAAAAAGAACTATATCAAGATAGATACACAAGATTCCATTCTCTTTAAAAAATTTGTATTAATATGAAATGATAATCACAACGCTGTCTCACTAAACCTAGAAAATCCATAAACCTGAACTTGTAGCAAAAGGTTTTTGATTAATAAATTACCATCAAGGAAACTAGCGGTCTAAATTGCTTGTTTATCTACTAAAACAATAAGAATACTAAAGATGGGGAACACTATTTAATAAATTTCTTGCGCTATGGATATATCGTAAAATAGGTGATTTATCTAATATAATCGATGGAAATGGTCAATATAGTCATCCTCTTGTTTTTTTCATCTGCGTAATCTATTAAAATGGATAGTTTATATCCCTTTTTACTTCGGATAGGTATGAAAATTGTTATCTTTTTCCATTGTTTTACAAAAACATTAATAGTTTGATTTGTTTATTACATATATTGTCCCATCACACTCCTGGAATACCGAAGAATCGAACAGGTGAACCAAACATAGCGATTATTGACGATGAAAAAGATTTACTGTTCGTATATAAAAAAGCTCTTGAATTACAAGGACATAAAGTAGTTACATTTAATGATTCTTCGTTAGCCCTAATTGAACTGAAGGAGCTGAACAAAAAATATTGCATGGTCATCGTTGATATTAGAATGCCCAAAGTTAATGGCTATCAATTTATAAATGAAATCAAAAGCATTGATCCCTTTATCAAAACAATCTTGATGTCTGCTTATGATGTTTCTGATCTTGAGGTACAAGATAATTTGAAAAACGGTGTAATAATCGATAGTATAATGCATAAACCATTTTCGCTAATTAAATTGATTAATACTGTTAATACTCTACTGGAAATATACTAAAAAATCTAATTTGCTAAAAAACATACTGGTTTTTTGACAGATACTTAGATATGAATTTGAAATTGTATAATTATTCAATAGATGCAGTCCAACTCGGATACTCCTATTTGCAAAAATTTTGTAAATATGTGATATGAATGATCGACAAATATTGAAACTCTTAATCGTTGGTGCAATAAGTAGGCATTCTCACGCTATATTCGGTTGTTAAACAAATTTTTAGCAAGGCTTTGCGACCACATTTAAGCCTAATTTGATATCCATCAGATAAAAAGAAAATGTATGTTATAATGATTGCTAAGGATGTATATGATGCTACACTAAGATAATCTTCGCCTATCCCTTTAGGATGGCTTTCTTTAATTCATGGCTGCAAAGGAATCTGAAAAGTTATTTTGCTAAACACTACTTTTATCTTTATAAGAAAATTTTATTTTTCTGCGTTTCATTAATGGTTTAAAACTTCCCCTTCTATCAGAGTCCACTGAAAGTATGAAAAAATATAATCACTACCTATATCCGCTATTGGTTTTGCATCTTTACAAATACATCAATAAGATGTTCTTGTGGCCTTTATCGAACAATTATGACATATGTTCGATCAAATTAACTCTGAGTTGCTTTTTCTGAAAATGAATAGGCAGCTATTACATCTTAAAAAATCTGTATTGACTTTGATCAATTAAGGGAATAGGTATTTAATACTCTAGGTCCATTTCTAATTAATTATTATCTTATTTATTCTTGCTAAATCTTGATTCAGTGGTTGATCTATTGAATTGGTGGTAACATTTGCTATTTTATCTACAGTCTCCATTCCCTCTGTAACCTTTCCGAACACAGTGTATTGGTCATCTAAGAATTTTGAATTATTCAGTACAATAAAAAACTGAGAACCCGCGCTGTTAGGATCTTGCATACGAGCCATAGATAAAATCCCTCTTTCATGGGGTATGCTGTTGAACTCTTGATTTATCGTGTAGCCTGGACTTCCAGTCCCCCATGTATCTCGACTAATGCTACTATTCTTTGTATTTGGATCACCTGCCTGTATTACAAAACCTGGTACTATTCTGTGAAATACTACCCCATCGTAAAATCCTTTGCTAGCCAGATCTTGGAAGTTCTTCACGTGATTAGGTGCTACATCAGGATAAAACTCAATTTTTATAGGACCCTGAGTAGTTTCAATTGTTGCTGTTTTATTTGCTGAGGTTTGAATGTCTATGGCAGTACCAGTATTATTTAGGAGAGAGCTTTGATTCGCAAGGGCACTAGGTGTAGTACCCGCGTTATCCTTATTAACATTCCACCTAATTGAGTTTAAAACATGATTGAATATTGCATTTGTTTTATTATATTGATCAGTATTGGTAACAAATACAAACCTGTAAATATTATCATCATGCATTAGAAATGTATTATTAGAGACAAAAAGGGATTTTTCTAAACCTTTATCGATCAATGATATTAAGTAGGATAAACCAATATCATCATGAATACTCATCGGGGTAGTATCTTCTACTAACATTAGATATGAATTGTTTAGATTCATGTTAAGATGAGATTGCTTTGCTTGTGAAACTACATTGGTAAAATCAGTAGAATTATGATCATAAATACTAGGGCTAATACTGAATCCATCCTTCTCAATACTTCCTATCTTTAAATCTTTATCAGGGTCAAACCGAGTTTCTTTTCCCTCTTTTTGCAGATGCACATCCATCGGATATTCCAATGACAATCCTAATTTTTTGCTCGTATAATTTTCCCAATCCTTATTTTTGATATCTGCTTGCTCGATTTTCTCTTGTGCCAACTTTAATTGATCTTCCAAAAGTGTCAAATCATTTAAGTTAGATGAATTCATCGATGGTTGGTTATCCATATGAATTCCATTTGATTCATTTGGATCTACTATAAATGAATAATTCGACGAAGCGTCAGAGAGAAAACTGGTATCATTTATGGAAAGTTGACTATTACTTTCTTGAATCAAATAGGCGGATCCGTTGCCTAATATGAAACCAACAAATATTGGAACCATGATCCTGAATGACATGTAACATCCTTATTTGTTGTGAAATATAAAGTGATTCCAATTCAACCCGTTAACATCTGGGTAATTTTTAATTCCAATACATTCCTTTTGTGACATGAGCATATTTATAACAAAAATATCATACTAAGGTTTCTTGTTTACGTGTTTATTACTCTCCTCATGACACAACCAGACTTTAAGCGTGGACCATCCTTATAGTCAAAATCAATAGGTGAGATGGATATCAAATATTTGCTAAAGATCCTGAGAGTAGAAGATACCGGTAAACCTCCTTCTATTCTACATACTGTACCATGAAATAGCTCTTCATTTCCATTCATGCCGGGTAATATGCCTAATCTTATATTGACATGTTCACTTTGATGATAAATATATGGATATGGAATAATTATTAGTGCAAGAACTCAATTTTGATTACCAAGCTAAAGTATAATGCTAATATTTCGTTCTTTTGGACTATTGTATTTAATTTTTTCTGTATAACGAGGATGTACAAGGAACATCAGATCTCATTTTTATACCAAACTTGTTGCTAAAATTTTAAAAACCTGTGCTAATGATATTCTAATAACTTGGAACAAGTCATATCAACTATAAATGTCCATATCATGTTATAAGAATTGAAATGTACAGACATTTAATATCGTATTTTGTTATCTTAATCTTGATTCAACTCATCTTTGTCATTTAGATCATTGGATTATATTTTTATTGTTGAGCTGTAACATCTTCTCAGAGATGAAAGCATCTGATCTGTTTGTGAAATGTCTAGAGGCTGAAAAAGTCGAATATATTTTTGGAATTCCTGGTGAGGAAACAAATGATCTTATGATTTCCCTATCAGAATCAGAAACTATAAAATTTATCTTGGTAAGGCACGAGCAGGCAGCTGCATTTATGGCAGATGTTTATGGGAGATTAACCAACAAGGTTGGTGTTTGTCTTGCAACACTTGGTCCGGGTGCCACAAATCTTACTACTGGAGTAGCAAGTGCTAATATGGACCGCTCCCCGCTTCTTGCAATTACCGGTCAAACTGAAATTACCAAAATGCATAAAGAATCTCATCAGAATATGGACCCTGTAACTATGTTTACTCCCATCACAAAATGGACATGGTCCATAAGGGATGCTGACGGTATACCTGAAATTCTGAGAAGAGCCTTTAAAATTGCTACTGAAGAAAAAAAGGGGGCGACTCACCTGGATTTACCTGTTGACGTTGCAAAAATGGAAACGTTATTGAAACCCCTAAGCAGTAAAACTAGAATATTATCACGACCAACACCATCAACGCTCCAGGATGCAGCTAAAATGATATTGATGGCAAAAGCTCCCATCATACTAGTTGGAAATGGTTGTATTAGAAACAATGCTTCACATCTAATTAGAAGGTTTACTAATTTAACTGGAATTTATTCGATGAATACATTCATGGGAAAGGGAGTGATCTCAGATAGTTCACCAACTCACATGGGGACTATTGGGATAAAAGAATCCGACTATGCCTTACATGCCTTGAAATTAGCCGATATAGTAATATCTATAGGTTATGATTTGGTTGAATATAGTCCTAAAAATTGGAATGGATCAAATCTCAAAAAAATAATTCATATTGATTCTACATCTGCAGAAGTTGACAATTATTATATTCCTGATGTAGAAATTTCTGGTGATCTAGGATTAACTGTAAAGTTACTTACGAATACTATAATGAGATTTCAAAGAGAAATGCGAATAACTTCTACAACCAAACAACACATCAATCTTGCGAGGACAAGATTTCAGAAAATCAAAGAAGAAGTGGATTGGCGTATCGAGCAGTTTATTGATGATGAGTCTTTTCCTATCAAACCTGAAAAATTAATTCTTGATGTTAGAAAAGTTCTTTCTTCAGAAGACATATTGGTATCGGACGTTGGGGCTCATAAATTGTGGATAGCAAAAATCTTCAAGACATTTAGTCCAAATACCTGCATTATCAGCAATGGATTTTGCTCGATGGGATTCGCACTGCCAGGATCAATTGGCGCTCAACTAGCCTGTCCTTCTCGGAAGGTAGTGGCAATATGCGGGGATGGCGGTTTCTTGATGAATGTTCAAGAATTAGAAACAGCAGTTCGATTGCAACTTCCAATCGTTATTGTTGTGTTGTGTGACTCTGATTTAGGTGTGATATCTACAAAACAAAGGTTAGAATTCGGTAGGAGTGTTTTTACCAATTTCAATAATCCTGATTTTGTCAAGCTTGCAGAAGGCTTTGGGGCAAAGGGTTATAGGATAACCAGTCCCTCAGAATTTCAATTAGCCTTAAAAGAGGCGTTAAAGTCTTTAACTACGCCAGTAGTTATAGCTATTGATATCGATGCTGATCGCAATGAGTTATTATTCGAAAGTGATCGATTTCACGACTAGTCATTCCTGGGTAACACAATAAAATTTTTACGTAACATAATGCATTAGATAAAAATAAAATATGTAATTAGTTGATACTCTTTCTAGTTCATGAAGTACTACTTGAATTGAATGGTTTGATTCCAATTAAGTTAATTCGATCTTAATATTTTGATTTAATTGTTTTTGGAATTGATATATTAATCGCTTTAGTAACCATCATTTTGGTTATTATGCCATACTTTCCTATCCCAATATTATTACGAATCTACTTAAGCACCAAACAATGTAAAAATAATAGATCAGGTTACGATTAACCCGAAGGATGTTAATAGCATTGTATTTTGAAATAGGATATGATTTAATTAATACAATATAGATGCTTGGAATAAAAGAATTGTTGATTTTGAGAAGTAATCATTACCTTTTCAAGTTATATTAAGATTGTACATATCAAAAGGTATAGACAGACACAAAGAGATGACCTGACGATATGTATCTTATCAGTTAGTAAAATGATAATTGTCATTTTAGTAGCATCAGTCTGACAGAGTGTTATATGTTTATGTAATATACTCTTGTTTATTTTGATTTAGATTTGGTATAGTTCAGTTAATATTACATTAATTACTAGGGTCGATTACTATTGTTACTATTTCAGAGAGTCTTAGTCTGGATTCAAGTTATTAGCCAGCTGTGGAGTTTTTCATGTGTTGATAAGGTGATTGAAAAACATATTAAATAATATTACTAATTAATGAAAAAATTTTCTTTTATTTTAGTGCAAGCGAATAATTTGGTATTCACATTCTAGTTTGAATGTGCAAATTCAGTGTCAAAATTCATACTAGAAATTGAGTCTATTGAGAGATGATCTAATCCCTATATTTACTACGCTATTATTTTTTTTTGTTAGGAGCTTTCCTAATCGTAGGATAAC
>DATEIH010000328.1:0-2297 GCA_035279165.1 Candidatus Nitrosocosmicus sp.
ATAAAGTCCTTTTTTTGAAACTGATCACACTTTATCACATAAACTTACCCGGACTTAAGATAATAATATATGAGTTAAAGTTCCAACTAATAATATGTCCAACAACGATGGGAAAATCGAATTTATGAAACTTTCTGAAAATCCATCTAAATTTGAAGGAGAAACTGCAAAAAATATCTTATCTTTGTCAATTAAGACCTTTTCTCCAAAAATAGCCTTTGCATCAAGTTTTGGTGCAGAAGACGTAGTAATAATTGATTTAATGTATAATATTCATGGTGACAATACTCGAGTTTTTACTTTGGATACGGGTAGACTTAATCCAGAAACTTACGATGTAATGGACAAAATAAGAAAAAAATATTCTATATCTATTGAAACTATGTTTCCAGACTTTATAGAAGTAGAGAAAATGGTGACAGAAAAAGGTGTAAATCTAATGTATAACAGCGTTCAAGAACGGAAATTGTGTTGTGAAATCCGTAAAGTTCATCCTTTAAGAAGAATGCTAAAGGATCTGGATGCCTGGATAACCGGGTTAAGACGCGAGCAGACTTTTACTAGGTCTAATGCAAAAAAAGTTGAAATTGATGAATCAAATAACAACATTATAAAAATCAATCCTATCGTAGACTGGACCAATGACATGGTATGGGATTATATAAAAAAGAATAACATACCCTATAATAAACTCCATGATAAGGGATATCCGAGTATAGGCTGTGCCCCTTGCACCCGTGCAATATCAGCAGGTGAAGACCTAAGAGCTGGCAGATGGTGGTGGGAAAATGATTTTCATAAAGAGTGCGGACTCCATTGGAATAAGAGTTAAAAAAGTAAAGTCAAGTTTAGGATGGAATCAGAGTACGAACTAAGAAAGAATAACAAAACAAAGCAAAGTAAAGCATACAAGAAAAAAAAGAAAGAAATAACCTCTATCATTTCATAGAGGGATGCCTAGACCACATGGTGGTAGTTTAACAAATAATTTTATAGATCTGTCTAGAATTGACAAGGATTTATTTACAGTAGATATAGATACCGGACTAAAAAAGGAAATAGAAAATATTTCATTTGGAGTGTTTAGTCCATTAAAAGGATTTATGAATGAAGAAGATTTTACTAGCGTAGTAAAAAGAGGAAGACTAGCTAATGATTTACCTTGGACAATTCCTATTATTTTAGATGCTAATGAGGAGTTAGCAAAAAAAGTAAAAGATTCATCCCAAGTCGCTTTACGTAACAACGGTCAAATTTTTGGAGTAATGCGGGTAGAAGACTTGTATAAATTTGATAAAACTGAAAGTGCTAAATCCGTTTTTCAAACTGACGATCCATCGCATCCCGGATTCAATAAATTTGTTACATTGGAGGATATACTTATTGCGGGGGAAGTTAAAATAGTCAATACCCCCAACAATAAATTTTTAGAAAGATTTCGCTTAACTCCTGCAGAATCTCGAAAAAAGATTGAAGATCAAGGTTGGAAAAGTACTGTTGCATTTCAAACCCGAAATGTTCCACATGTGGCTCACGAAATGTTACAAAAAGCCGCACTAAACATTTACGATGGCTTATTTATTAATCCTTTAATAGGTAAAAAAAAGGTAGGAGATTTTAAAGACGATGTAATATTGAATTCCTATACAGTCTTGATAGATAATTATTATCCCAAATCTAGAATCATTTTTTCTACCTTGCATACCGAAATGAAATATGCTGGACCAAGAGAAGCTATTCATCATGCTATTATGCGTCAAAATTTTGGATGCTCTCATATAATAATAGGAAGGGATCACGCCGGTGTAGGTAATTATTATTCCCCATTTGCAGCTCATTATATTTTTAAAGATTACCCAGAACTTGAAATCGAACCTATCTTCTTTCCATCTTTTTATTTCTGTAAAAAATGTCAAAGCTATGTTAACGAACGCACATGTCCTCATGATTTGGACTATAGGGAGGAATTAAGCGGGACCAAAATGCGAAAAATGTTTTCCTCAGGAGAATTACCGCCTTCTCATTTAATGAGACCTGAAATTTCTAAAGTAATACTGTCCTATCCAAGCCCATTTGTAGATTGATTTACTATATTTCTACAAATATATAATCGCATTATGAAGAATTAGTATGATAGTAAATTATAAATTTTCGACTTATAATTTAACATATTATCACATTTTCTTCATTCTTGGTTTAGGTTTAACTATTGTTATGGTGATGAGTATTTTTTCCCCGAATTCCGCCCTCTCTCAATCAACTAATAATTCTCAAGAGTTTCAAACAACCAAAACCAA
>DATEIH010000329.1:0-3591 GCA_035279165.1 Candidatus Nitrosocosmicus sp.
CAAATTTAGAAAAGCAATAAAACAACATACATAGACAACTGCTGTCAAGGGAAAAAATAATTAAACATGAAGACATGATTAGTATAAGCGACTTTTAATACATATCATCTTATTAGAAAAAAATGAAAATTAACAGATCCCTTCTGATAGATTGATTTGAAGCCCTAAGGAATTCGTAATGCATCGTAAGTTCCTATATCCCTACGCATAAATAGTTATCAATTCTTAATTTTATTTCATCTTTATTGTTTATTAACTAATACTGTTAGTATAGATGTGAACATCTCTGAGAAAGGTGAGTATCAAAACAATATACAACAACTAATTGTCTACTCCACATTTAATGACTAATAACATGCTGAATCCCACCGGTCCTGGTTAACCACAGGAATTCTAATAATCCTTGTTTGTATACAAATTAACAAGTAAGGAGGCATACAATTGGCCACTAATTTAACCACAACTATTCAAAATATAGATATCAAAGTAGGTTAGTTTCCCATTTTTCCCATTTTTCATTTATACCAAGACAAAAGCTTACTGGTTTGGGATAAACATTAGTGTAGATAGTTGATATCGCTGGTGATAGGCTGCATCCAAAGAATTATCCATCTGTTTTGAATAGCATCCATAGGATGGTAGGAAATAAGCATCTTTTCTTGGTTTACTTCCTCCACCATAGAACCCGACATTCCTTTAATGGCATTTTGGAAGCTCTTTAGATTAAAAAAGGATTCGTCATTATTTGTAGAAGATCTCTTATCAGAATCAGCTATCTTCGTATTATTTGAGTCAACGTATACAATTCTTTGACCTTGAGACAAATTAAGAGACTGAATCTCTTTATTTAAAAGGCTCAGGTCTATAGATCCAACCAAAACACCTCTTAAAACTCCACTATCTTCATCACTAGTTGAAAATACTGGTACCGCTATGATGGCTCGTTTTAGGCCAGAAGAGGTAGATGTTATGATATCCCCTAAATAAGTGTCATTTGAAGCAATGGCACCTTTAAAGTAATCTCGAAAAGCTAGATTATTTTTGGTTTGGTTACTTTGCAAGGAATAAGGTTCCATAAAGTATGTATCACCGTTAGGCATAATGAATGATATTCCAGCTATTTCAGGATAATAAGATACGACCTTTTGTGCAATTATCCTTTTTTGTAAATCCGAATCTGGTGGAATTCCATGAAGTGTGTCTAAAGTTGTATTTAGTAAAATTGTATCCGGCATACTTCTCATCTCTGACAAGTTTGCCGCAAATTCCAACATTGAAGCTGCACCTTGTAGTCTATTTTCTAGACTATTAGTTAGTACCTTTAGACTTAGAAGAGTACTGTTATCAACAGTTCCGTCAGTTCTATTACTTAAATTAGATTCTGTAGTATTAAAGAAACTATCTCTTAATGAAATTGAAAAAGAGTCTAATGGTAATAGTATTGACATCATGCTGAATGAAAAGAGAAGAATGATGATTCCAATTGATACTAGAGTTAGTTTAAAGGTCAAGTATACAATTCTAACAGGATCCTGCTTATTAGTGATCTCCTACTATTCATTGATGCAATATCTAATGTGCATTTGGATAAGTCAAATTAAGTAACAGTTTTGAGATCACTTTGAAACAAAACTCACTGAATTATCAAGCCCACGTATGCCCCATTTACTATTAAAAAGGGGATCAGTAAAAATATGAGTTAAAATTCCTTCCATCGACTTTATTGCTTTCCTGGTAATCAGATTGAAGTTGTTATTATCCTCTGTAACCCTTATCATAGCACCATCTGAAATAAGAATTACGCTTGGGTATCCAGGTTTACAGAAATATTACAATAAAATTTTTGAAGATAGTCTTTACCAAATTTATTGTGTTCCGTTTACTGAATTATTGTTTATATTGATGCTCGGCATTGAACTTACAGAGAATCCGCCAGGATATTCATATGAAAAATTTTTGAATCCAAGATAATCTGGTGTCAAATTGCTGAACATCTTATAAATTTCTTCAGAAATATTTTGACTAGTATAACCTGTTTCCAGGCTATTATTTGAGACCAATATAGTCGAAATTAATAAAAATGCAAACTGTATCATCGAAAATGTTTGATCAGTATAGGTTAATACATAGCTATGATTTGCAATGCATATCAGAAATAACTATTAATAATCCAATTATCAAAATCGAAGCTCGTCAGTATATTGCGTTTTATTATTAAGAAAGATTTGTGTTTGAATCTTTCTCAAATTATTATTTACATTTGGTTCCAAACGTGCTCCTAGAGGTTATAGTGCCGCTTTAAAGTCGACAAGAAAATACCAAATAATCAAACCAATCAATAGCATGATATTCAAATTTTATATAATAATCAATGGAATTGTTAGAGTAACTATATAAAAAAGATAAAATGAGTAAATTGTAGGATTAATGATGTTAATTGTCAATTGAGGATAACTATGATGATCTAAATTACATTAATGGTACAATACTAATTGTAACAGATGATATAGATATCAACAATTTACTTAGTGCCGTGTTTGCATTAAATGCATTTAAGTGTTTTAAATGTGCCACAGCAGAAGAAGCAATAAAGAAGCTTGAGGAAAATATAGAGGAGGTAGACTCTATGCTTATAGATGGAAAAATAGCCTCAGATAGAGCTGCAAAGATAATTGTAAAGTCGAAAACAAAAAAGCCCAGTGTAAAGATCGTTGTAGTGGCCAATAACAGCAGTATAAGAACGCGTGTGCTTGAATATGGAGCTGATGATTTTATGTTAAAGCCAGTTAGTGCTGAGGTTCTTACAAACAGGGTAATAACCCAACTAGCAAGAAGATAAAAAAATTAATTTTTTAGTACTAGCCCTAACTTAGATATTCTAAATGGCATAGTAAGAATGTCTTTGTCCTTTATTCTCGCAATTTTTAGACATTCTGAAGGCAGATATTCTTTTGGCGAGGTTGTAACTATTACTAGTTTTTGATCGGGCTTTTCTCTTCGTATTCTTTTAGCAACATCTAAGCCAGAAGGATTAGACAGATGTGTATCAAGTATTATGGCGTCATATGGTCTATTCTTTTTCATGCTACCAAAAAAACAATCCATGGCCTTTTTACCGCTGTTTGCTATTTCGGTATTCATACCTAATGAGGAAATATAGGTACTAAATAGCCCGAGTAACTCATCTTCAGATTCTGCAATTAATATTTGTGTTTTGTCTATCACTTTTTCTAATGATTCATAGTCCTGTGCTTGCTTATTTTTGAGAGTTTCAAGACTCAGTATATTTCACCTGGAACAAAACATTAGATTCAAGATATTTTATATACATATACCCATTTTTTTTGATATTTTTAATCATATAACAGAGTAGACTTAGTCAAATGCATCATAGTCTTAGTTTTTATCTTCTTAAGTATGTATACTATAGTATAAAATCTGAACCATACAGAAGAGGTAAAAAATCAGTCAATTTAAGAATAATTTCTACCTAGGCAGCCTTTTACAGACCTACCCAGGTGAAGCACCAAGCCTAAATGATGCAAAATATCATGTGCTCTAAAGTATATAACAGTATTAGATATCACAATA
>DATEIH010000330.1:0-6074 GCA_035279165.1 Candidatus Nitrosocosmicus sp.
GTTATCATCTTCATTCTCATTATCATTCTTTGAATATCTCATTATAGTATTTTCAAGCGGTTGAATTGAACGATGAAGCCACAAGTTATCTCTCTGATCTCCGAATTTCCTATCAAGATGGCGTATAAGTGGTGGTGTACAAACTTTTGGGATTCCGTGCATGAAATACTCTTTAACTGAATAATATTTTCTTAAAGCCTCCTCTGAAGCAGTGGTTTGATTTTGCAAATTTTCATCTTTTACCCACCAATTGCTAAAATCAGGATTAGAGGATAATCCATTTTCTTCATCTGTCCAAAATTTTTCAAGTTCTAGTGCAGCTTCCTTCCATGTCTTTTTTCTATTAACTATATTGCTTACAAAAACTGCAGCATTAATTGCACCAATAGATGTGCCTGCAATGATATCAAATAGAGGTGAATCCAACTCATCTTTTGCTTGCTCAGATTCGAGCTTTTCAACTAGGGTATTAATTACGCCTACCTCATATGCACCCAGAGCTCCACCTCCCTGAAGAACCAATGCTCTTTGTATTTTGGGAATATTAAGATTATTTTTCAAACTACAAATAAGATACTTAGCCTTGCTTTTTACTTTTGATTATAAGATTCGACACCGAAGCAATTAATGAGGTGAGATTCATTATTGGGGAAATAAAAAAGTATATAAAAATAAAAAGGATCAAGTTGGATTTGTAGGAAAAATTGCATGAAGCTCTATTCACTCCCGCTTACTTGGGAGGCAATCCAAAATTTTCATAGCTATGTTAGACTAAAATATCATAAAAGATTAGCAAATATAATGAGACTTTGGCTAATTTGGCTGGATTTACTTGTGTAGTTACCTTCAATTAAAAAGCCTCATCTAAAGACCCTAGTTATATTTAATCACAAAAAGTTCACCAAATAAAATAAAGATTAATCACTTCCTACTCACTCTGTCAGTCTTTATATGAAACGCTTTGGAGGCCTGGTCATTTTGAAATCATCTTTGTTCTTTAATCTATCAGTGTCTTTCTAGGATTATGCCATCTCCTTATTTTATACGCAGTTTCAAAGTATGGTATCTTTTACTAAAATGCCCCATTGAAGCTCTTTATAATCTCAATTGTTTAAGGATAATGTCCTCTAACAAATATGTGATTTAGAATCTATGGTTTGAATTTGGTTCTTGCGGCTAGTTTAAGGCTACTTTAAATTCTCATTTAAAGAGTTTTTAAAAGATTAGCGACTTCATAGAAAGTCAAACATCAATATCGCTAACTATAAAATGAAGTTAAAATCATCCAAGAATGTGGTTTTAGTTAATCCGGGTTACTTGAGAAAAAACCGTTACACTTTATATTGTTCAATAAGGATCACTGTAGTAGTATTTTTATTTGCTGTTTCGATTTCAGTATTTAGTGAATTTCCTCTAAATTATCACACGGCTGCTACAATTGCATATGCTCAACCCTATTTAGATACAGTAAAGGACAGAAATCTAACATTAGATCTTGGCAATGGACTAACGACGAACGCTCAATTAACAATACCTGCTGAAGGAAAGGGACCATTTCCTGGAA
Organism: Candidatus Nitrosocosmicus sp.; assembly: GCA_035279165.1. GTDB lineage: Archaea > Thermoproteota > Nitrososphaeria > Nitrososphaerales > Nitrososphaeraceae > Nitrosocosmicus. The sequence goes on from DATEIH010000330.1 coordinate 1,565, forward strand.
TAATTATCTTTCCTGGTGCTGGTGCAGGATCAGTACTTTCACCGACATCTCCATACTCTCAGCTAGCTGATTATTTCTCAGAAAGAGGATTTGTAGTTCTTAAATATGACAAGAGAGGTGTAGGACCAAACTTTACAATAACAGACAGTAATGCATGGGGCAATCTTACATTTGACAATCTGAAACAGGACGCTGAGAAGGCTTTATCAGTAATATTGCAGCAACCTGAAGTAAATTCAACTAAAAGGGTTACTTTGATTGGACATAGCGAAGGTACCAACATACCCCCTAGAGTTGCTGTCGATAACCCAGACAAAGTCGGAAATATAGTTCTAATGGCCCCAGTAGGCGAAAAATGGACGGATATTATATATTTCCAAGAAGTTGCAAAACCTCTTCTGTATGCTGAAAACGTATTGGGTAAAGATCATCCTGGACAGTTATCAGTGGCGGAAGCTTCAAAGGACCCCATCTTTAAGAGTATGGTCGATGGAAACCTAACCCAGCTTCTTTACAATCAGAACCAGACTAATATTACTGACAATAGTAGTCGTAACGGCACAATATCTCAACAAATCATTAACACGAATAAGGACTTGATCAGTATCGAAGATGAGCTTAAGCCTGCACTTGTATCAGCCTATAAAAATGATACATCTCCTAATGCCTCGTTGATGTCAGCCAAATGCATAAACATCTTTGGTTGCCCTAGTTATGGAAAATCGTTTTCAGCTCTTGGTAGTGTTAATAGCATGATAGGAAATGTAAGTTCAGATACCGGTATTCTCATACTTGTAGGAGAAAATGACAGCCAGACCCCACGCGAACAAGCGTTACTATTGCAACAACGATTATCAGAAGTAAATCACCCTGACCATCTAATTATTACCTATCCAAATCTTGGACATACATTTGTTACTTCTAATCAATGGGTCAGCTCATATGGCCCAATGAAAGAATATGTATTCCAAGATATATTTGAATGGCTTATATCCCACCCAAGAGTTGCTAATCAAGGAGTACGGTAAATCTACGACCTGGTACTAAAGATATCATCAACTATTCGACGTCTTTTTTTGGGATATAGGTCATTAACTAGTCACGTATCCCATCCTGTAATTGCTTACGATTCTGATTTAAGAAATCTCCAACTTTGATGATATTTAATATTGAAAAAGCAATTTATATCCTTAAATACTCCTTACTAAAAAACCAAATAATATCAGCACATCCATAGTGCACAAAAAAATGATGTTAATTATTTATAATCATTTTTTGCAGAATTTGTTTATTCCCTTGGTTACACTTTTTTCTTGTAGAACATCTGTATATTATCTATAGGGTGTATATCTGTATATCCTTGATACTAAAGCAAAGCCTAAGATCTGCATTTGGTCGCTATTGGAGTAGTAGTATAATATAGAAAATATCGCTATGTACGATCTCGTTTCAACCTTTCCAATGTTTCTTTAGATCTAATGTTTTGTGGGGATCATAAATCATCACTGCTACAAGTCTGTATCGAGTTGAATATGTGGTAAAAATGATATGAGATAAGACTTGGGTTAGTTGTACCCTAGTGCCTATGTTATCATGTGATTGGCGAAATAAGTCGGCAAAAAAAAGTAATAAAAAATCAAAGGTGAAGATTTTCTAGACTATTTTATTTTCTAAATAAAAAAAGGAAAATGGATCTAATAGTTAAGTGTGGGACCCAAAGAATTAAGTTCAGTAGTAATATGCATAGATTCAGTTATGCATAAAATTTCCGAAATCAATAGATTCTGAACAGTTGGAAAATATAAATGCTAAAAAAGTGATCAATATTCGTAGTTTATAAGGATAATACTTCTTTTACACACACTATCTCTAGAAGTAAGGATAAATGTCACTCACAAATGATCATATGATTATGACATTCAATTAATTTGTTTTTTTCTTTCTCCGTTAAAGAGTCTAGATCTGTCTGTCTGTATGCGCACAAAGGAATAACAGGTAGCTGAAATTGTGAAGGCAAATTACACTCATAATCCATAAGCTCTGCCGAAAACCCATTTTCAAAAAAACAATCCATCATACAAAATGCTCTCAGGCCTGTCTTCTTTCGCTTGCGTGAATGATCTATTAAAGCTTGCCATTGGTACATTATTCTGGGTATATCGACCTTACCATCTGGAATATACCACTCTTTATTTTTTATGATAACAAGAGATCCATCTGCTAATAGAGCATCTGCATTTAATACTCCTTTTGATTTTAGAATATAAACAGTTTTTTTAATGTCCATATCATTTCTTATCAAGACCAAATTCAATTCGTCTGAACTAATGCCCTTCTTAATGAAATCTACAGCATCCATCATTTCGTCCTGCATTGAGTTATAAGATGCAAGAACATGATCTGTCAATTTTAGCTTTTCAAATTTATCTTTTGATGGAGATATAATTGCGAGTAGGTCGGAAAAACTAAATGGTTTTTGTAATATGACCATATTAGATATCAAACCTTGACGGACCATTTCTTCCTTGATAACATGAAGGGCTGCCGTCGTTGTAAAGACTATTTTTTGTTTAGGAAAATTCTGAAGTAATTTTTTGACTATTCTAATTGTATCGCAATCACCAACATTAAAGTCAACAATAATAGTATCAAAGTCAGATTGTTGAGTAGATCTAAATTTCTTGACAAGAGGATTGTCATTACCGTTGATTATTTTCTCAATACCGTCTACAATAGTACATGAAACATGAGGTGATATGACATTCATATATTCCTGGTATAGATACTGAATATCAGGATCCGTTTCATAAACAAGGATATTAATGTCTTTTCTAATTGCAGCCGACAAACTGGTGATTTTTATATCCTGATCGACTTTTAATTCCCCAGATAAGTCGTTTTTTGGATCCTTCATAGGATCACTCATAGTTCTTTCAACTCCACGTTGAAGGCATTCATCCTATTCATCATATAAGAAATAAGTTTAGATTGATGCCCAGTATTTTTAGCATAATCAAGTAGAATATTACCATGCGAATCAACAACAATATCTTGGCTATGAAATACTTTAAAAAGATAGTAACAATAGGGAAATTGATCAAATAGTGATTTGGAAAATGGGCAAAGGAGTGAGCCTTCAAAACGCTTTTGATGCAACCGTTTTTCTAAACTAATGCATTCTTCAAAGTGTTTGTTTTTGAAAAGAAACTCACTGCAATCACTGATAAGTCGGATATGTTTACTATTTCTTTTATTATCATTTCTAACTTTCTCCATCAGCTTATTTTTAAAGTTCTCAAACTCTTGCAAATTATCCATCATTGCTTGGATATAGAGATTGGCCATATCTACCAAAATTAGATTCTCTTTGTTTATATTTTCCTCAAAATTAATAATTTTTGAGTAAACGTCTTTTGAATAATCATTATTGTTTAAAAGAACGGAGGCAAAAACGCAAAGTTGTCCTCGGACCAAACCTTCATTGATGTATTTAACGTAAGCATCGTGTAACTCCTTCTGATTATCATATATTAATACGATATGCGAATTTTGTAAAGGATAAACAAGTTCATTGATACGATCCTTATGTATTACTCCATGATGTCTTAAAAGTGATTTCAATTCCAAATCATTAAGCTGAATGATATCCTCTTCCTCATAGGCACATAGTACATTTAATAAGAATGGTAAGGGCTTTTCTAAAGGGTATTCAAACTCTACAAGTTTATCAACAAAACTAGAGAGGTTGTTAATATCATAGCTTTTAAAATTCTCTCTGTTAAAGTAGGATTTGGTGTCATTAAACGCCCTCAGTCCACTAATGTTTTTTTTTGATGAATTTTTTATAATGAAATTATTCAAATGCGATTCTTTCATAGAGTTTATCCACTTGAACTGAGTCATGTTACGGTCTAAAGGATAGTTAATGAAATGCCATTGCACAGGTGATAAGATCGAAATTACCCCTTCTTTTAGCAGATTAAAGACATCAATGCCTTTGTACTCCTTTTCCATCCGAGCAATTGCATCCTCCTTGTTTATCTCGTCAGTTATCAGTAATATGGCCTCATTATTTAAGAGTCCATCATTTAAGAATCTAAATGAAGCATTTAACTTTTCTCTACTATTAGGATAAATAGCAAGGGTATGATTAGTAGATTTAACAAAAGAGGAATCAAGATCAACACCCGTCAATTCAATTAATCATTTGCACCCACAAAGCTTTTATACTTTTTCCAATAGGATGAAAAATTCATTGTTTCTTAAGTTAAGTTTAAAGGAATTACAAAAATTTCGCTTTTTTAATCCGGAAAATGAGTTAAACAAGAAGTAAGTTAAAGAAATAAACATTACTGCCTCGAGATAAGATCATTGACCCTATCTCCCACATTTTATTGTCTACCAATTCTATTCCCTTTCTTTTATATAGAAATTGGTAGGACAGTATTTAGCATTCCCAAGAATGTGAACTGAATTGAAATAGTGCTAATATCGGCCTTTAAGATGGCTA
>DATEIH010000331.1:0-2502 GCA_035279165.1 Candidatus Nitrosocosmicus sp.
CCCTTTAAGGCTGATTTCAAGTATGATTGAAAGTCATTTCCGAAATAATTTTTACCAATGTACGTTTTATTTCCAGTATGTATTATGGTTCCATTTCTGTCAAGAAAGCTGATGTCGCCATTAAATTTTGGATGTTTTTGATCTTCAAGAAAATTTCCGAATTTTTTTGCAGAAATGGCAGCAACAACCACTCCCTTAAAAGATGAAGAAGTAACGTTTTGAGCAGATCCCAACACTCCAGATAATCCTCCTGACTCTATGATTTTTTGTCTCTGTGCAGGATCAATTTCAAAAATAGGAGTGGAGATATATATACGCGGAATATGATCATTAGAATCTAAAACAGTGCTTATGTAAAAGGTACCATTTTGCTTTGGAATCTGAAAGTAGTCTCGGTGACTCAAATCAATGCCTTTAAAATTAGGAAAAATATTTTTATCTATTTCGCTATAAGTAAACACTGTTCCATTTCTATCTAAAAAGTAATAACCGTCAGTAAGATTACCTGTAGAAAACTGTGCTAAATCTAGCAATGTTTGAATTCCTGTCATATTTCCTTCAATGGATGAAGGTGAGGTAGAAATCCTATCCAAGTTATATTTAACATAATGAATGGAATTTGTTAAGATGTTAGAAATACTGAAGACCTCTATTTCTGCATTAGTTTGTAAAGAATCAATTGCCAAATTCTCTATTTGATTAGCTGATTGGGTAAAGAAATTGTATGAAAATACTCCTAATAAGATTGAAGCAACGAATATGATGGGAATAATAATAAACGTCTTATCAAGTTTGGATAATCTCAATGTTAAACTAACAAGAAGAAGATTATTTTATTAATATTGCTCCCTTTAGCATTATCCAAATCCGATTTCAATTTTGTAATTTCAGATTTCTTATATGACAATAATAAATTCATTGGTTTCCGTGTAAAATATATTATGTACTTAATAACGACAATTTATCAAAAATACACTGTGTATATTTTATTCATAGATTGTATAGTAAAAGAATAAATCTTAAACAAGCTTTCTTGTATATCTTATCTCATTTATATTGACTTGAATCCTGTATATAGTATATAGTATATGTACTTTGTTTATATTTTCAGATGAATAGTTTGCTCCCTAATATTGATTTCTGAGGGGCCCTTAGAGTGTTGCTTTATAACTTCTCTTCTCATGGTGCCTACAGCCCCGCCCCGATAACTCGAATCTTTTCACCTTGTATAAATCATCATCATAGAATATTCTTTTAGCCATAACGTATTTTGACTAATGTAAACATTTTATAGCAAATGAGTAATCACTATCACCCAGTAGATAAAAATTGACAGTAGATATCTTTCAATCTTTAATTTTGGGAATCGTGCAAGGAATTACAGAGTGGTTGCCAATATCTAGCTCAGGACATTTAGCACTAACCCAATTATTACTTAATATTCATGTACCTGTTTTCTTTGATTTGATTCTTCATATAGGAACTCTGGCAGGCCTCATAGGGTTTTATCGAACTGATCTGCTAATGATTTTAAAGTCTGTTTTCTATTCTCGCTCCATGTCTTTGCAAGCTGTAAAAGAATATAGAAAACTATTGATGCTTATCATAATTGGAACCATCCCCACTGCAATTATCGCATTTGCATTAAAGTCCTTCTTCGAGTTTTCGTTTTATGATTTCTTTCTGTTGTCTCTAGGATTTCTGATAAGCGGTATATTCATTTACATCACTAAATATTTCAAGAAAGGTTCTAGAGATATCAATAATATTGATGCTGTACTAATCGGAATAGCTCAGGGATTCTCTGTATTCTCAAGCATTTCTAGAAGCGGGATTACAATTTCTTTAGGAATGATAAGGCAAATTGATCATACCCAATTGGTCAGATTTTCATTCCTGTTATCCATTCCTGCCATTGTAGGTGGTTCTGTATTTGATTTTGTTCTAATGGATTCTACACAGCTATCTGCGATAGGGGAAATCCCTATTTCTTCTTATGTGGTTGGATTTTTATCATCCGCAATAATTGGATATTTAACAATCAAACTGTTAATAAATATTATAAACAGAGGAAAACTTTACTATTTCGCATATTACTGTTTAGGGCTAGCAGTAATATTACTAATATATTCATTTTTCATAGCTTGAAATTCCCCAATGACTTTCAAGAAGATTATGGTATTTTGAGGTAATAATATGATCTTTAATGGCGGATCATCTTATAAAATCCAGTATGAATTTTTATCATCAATAATTGTAGGACTAGGCTAAACATAAAAGGAAAAAAACATACAGTTCACTTCATCTTTAATGTGATCAATATAAATTATGATTTATAGAGGAGTAGCTTTCTCTCTCACTCGCTCACTCTTACATTTCTAGAATTTAGGTTATAGAAGAATCAATTTTAGCATTAAATCATTGATCCATACACTATAGTGAACATTTAGATAAATAATTAATATAGTATCGATTAAGATTGGATATGGAAGAAAGACAATT
>DATEIH010000332.1:0-11514 GCA_035279165.1 Candidatus Nitrosocosmicus sp.
TCAGTTAGTATTTGAGATTGATCTTCAGAACCGAGTGCTTTTGCGACCATTTCATAACCCCATATGGTTTGTGTATGAACTAGCTTATTATTTTGAGAAGCTGGTCTGGTTTCAAACATTTTTCTAAATGCCAAATGTGAAAAATTCTGACCTGGAGAAGCACCGTGAAAGTGTAGAATGTTTGGCGTAATTGAAACTATTTCGCCAACATTGAGAGGCTTTATAATCAGATCCTCAAAAGTAGAATCCAACAATGAATTAGTGGCGTTAATATCGATTTCGCCGATTACGCCATTTCCGTACAAAGGAACTAAGAATTGTTCAGTTTCATGAAAATGAATAGTAGTCAACGCACCACTAGAAAATTCTACAAAATATACTTCTTGATCATCACTACTGGATTCATTATAGATCTCTCTAATTATTGTCTCACCGTCAAAATAATAAGGATTAACTTTTTTTTCATTGGAATAGTAAAGATTTTTTTTATTCACATTCATCGTTTAAAAAATCTAGAATTTATTCTAATTGGTTTAGATATTCTCAATGAGCATAAATGTTCAGGACAATTGATTAGATATAACGTGGTTATTAGATGGAAGCTCGATCATAATTACGCATGTAGAAAATACAACGGATGGCAATAAATTATATCAGGAATGAAATTTGCTTCCAGCTGCTTAATTACAACCTCAGAGAAAAATATTTGAAGATAAAGGACAAATTAAAAAGTTTAAGATATGCTAATTTCAGTATCTTTGTCCCATCATGGATGCCGATCAGCCTAAATCATGATTACCAGAAATTTCCCTTATCAGAGCATGTCAATTCCGAGCCGCAGTTTAGGCATTTTAGATGACATGCTGTAATTTCTCCCATTACCGACCCACATCTGATACACTCTATTTTTGTACTCTTATGGTCAGCTTTCATGGCATCTACTTCATACTCCATATCATCATGCTATAATAAGGGACTAACTTGTTTTATATTTTTTGAATCAGCCTCTGGTTTTTCCACATAAATAGTCATTATATGTTTACATCCAGTTGTGCAATAATTCTGCAGAATTAATAAATAGTTTCATACAAAAGAAACCCTGGAAGGCATTTATCGCACTTAAAAGCAATAGGCAAATCTAACAAATGTGTAGAAGCGGTTTTATGTGAAAAGCGAGTTGCAATTAAAATAGTAATAGAGATCTAGTTCTTTCATCCATTCATCCATTCTTTTAACAAACCAATTATTCATCCACAGTCGATCTGTGACTAGGTACATATAAAATTGGGGAAATAGAGGGATTTGAAAATTATGCAGAATATAAGTCCCAGACAAACAATCTAAGGATTATGTATTGGAAAACTCATTTACTTTGCTACATGGCCATGTAAGCTGACCCAGAATTATTTTAAGCTTATGCGGTAGCTACAATCAGTACACACATCAACTGATAATAAAACAACATTTGGTTGATCAAAGTAATATTTTGCCTTTTTTTCTATTATTTTATTACAGTGATCACACTTTATATTGCGAAAAAATTGGTCGATTTCTGTTGTCACTATACTAATAATCGACTTATGATACTTGAGCTTTTATATGTTCCATGCCTGTTTTTTAATATTCATTGCTGCTAATTATTAGTTATTTTGCCCTTTTCTGTAATTATAGACAATAGTGGATAATTTTTGAGGGTAGGCATTGACAACATAGCTTTAATTATCCTTTCCTGTACCAAATATCAGGAAAAGATGAGCCTGTCAAAAACAGATTATGACATTATAGTAGCAGGTGGAGGGTTAGCTGGACTAATAGTAGCCTCATCTGCAGCCTTTTATTCTAATCAAAGAATGAAGGTTTTAGTACTAGATAGGAACTCTATCGACATTCAAGGAAGGAAGACACTTTCTGGTTGGATTTGTGGTGATGCAGTTGGTAAAAACACCGTTGATTACATGACCGATAGAATCAAAATATCGTGGGGTTACCCGGAAATCGAACATCCAGTGAAGGGAGTAGTAGCATTTTCACCTGATCACGAAACCCGAGTGTCATTTGACGGAGAAGGCTATATCTTGAATAGAAAGCAGTTACCTCAAAAACAAGTTAGGGAGGCAACCAAATTGGGAGTTGAAATAGCAAGCAATATCATGATCAGGCAACTAACGGCTGAGAATAATTTTATTGTAGGTGTTGAGGGTGAAAATACAAAAACTAAGGAGATATTTAAGAAAACTGCTAAAGTAGTCGTTGATTGCACTGGTGTTACTTCAGTACTGCGAACAAATCTACCAATTAATTCTCATATTCAAAGAAGGATAGACAGGAATGATCTAGAATCTACTGGCAGATATATTTACGATTTTGATAAAAAAGGAAAAGAAGACAAGACCTTTTTTGACCCCGATTATTGTATAATTCACCTAGATCAAAAATTGGCACCAGGTGGGTATGGATGGGTGTTTCCGAAAGGAGAAAATAAAGTAAATATTGGTTTGGGTGTTCAACAAAAGCTGTTTGATAAAGCAAACAAGGAAATTGGAAGAAAGAGGGATTTGAAGAAGCTAATAGATGACTATGTCGAAGTCAATCCAGTCATATCCAATCCAAGATTATCATTAGGTGAGGAGGACCTAGGTAATGAATGGGGTACATGGCAGGTGTCCGTAAGGAGGCAAAACGATTGCATGGTCGCTAATGGCTACATTATGGTTGGGGACTCCGCATGGATGCCAAAGCCCCTTGATGCTGGTGGAATAGGTCCTGCAATAATTGCAGCCACAATAGCTGGAAAAGATCTAGTTGAAGCAATAGAATCAGGAGACGTTTCAGAGAACGGGCTTTGGAAATACAATAAGAATTTCATAAACGAATATGGGTACAAGACTGCTGGTCTAGAAGTTTTCAGAAGGATGCTACAACAACTAACCAACGAACAGATAAACTATGGGATGAAGCACTTTTTATCAAGAATGGATGTTGAAAAGATAACTAATGGGGAGCATCCAGAATTTAGCACCGTTAGCAAACTCGGTATGATGATAAGAGGAGCACTTAACAAAAAACTTGCAGAAGACCTGAAATTTACTTCTCAAATGAATGAGGAGTTAGTCAAGCATTATAGAAACTATCCCGATACATCAGAAGGATTCCCCGAATGGTCCAAAAAACTTAATGGATATTTGTCTGAGGCTTTTACTAAATTCGCCTAAGATCTATATTTTGATTAGGGTGCAAAGAGAATGCTTGATGCCTATTAGGTAATAATAATTCATAACCATTTAATCCTATCATTTAACGAGCGAAATCTGATCGATTTTATCTAGAAAGCTCTTTCGTCTATATTCCTCAGTAATTGAGATTCGAACGTCATCAATTATCCGTTTGCCAACATCTAGTTTCTTTCTGACCCCAGAAACAATATTATCATAAAACGAAAATGGGTATATTAGATCATATAAGGACTGCATAATGGTAAATAAGGACAGTGATGATTCAAAATCATCCTTCCTGAGATTATCATAGATCATCCGCTTGATTTCACCTATGCAGTCTAGCAGTCCTGTAATATAGGCATTTAATGAAACCTGCAGTTCCAGATGTCCGCTAAAATGATCTTTTCTTTCTACAATCTCTTTTAGGATAGCAGCTTCAACGTATTCTTGTTCCGCAGGCCACAAATAACGTTCTAAATCAGAAATAACATATTTTTTTAGTTCTGAAAGCAAAGAAAAAGCATTATTAATTAATTCATTTGCTTCATCTAACTTTCCGCTGTGTAATAATATAATAGCCTTACTGCTCAAAGCAATAATTTCTCTATTATCTTTAATTAGTTTCTCCCTGCTTGATTCCACTTGTTTTAGATGAGACGAAAACTCTTTTAGAGAATCCTGTATTTTGGTAGAATCAATTTCAAAAGTCATAATTAGTGTTTCGTGGCTGGCTATAAATAGTTGCTATGAGCGTATAAAAAAAAATTTATGGCATCTAAACCAAACGTTGAGAAGGATGACCAATATTCGCAGGAGCAGAGGTTATAATTTTGAGTATCGTTTGGTTAAGCAACTTAATTCTAAAAAATGGATTGCGCGAAGATTGGGAGGATCTAGTACAGGCCTACCAGACATCGTAGCAGTAAATAACTCAGATTCTATACTATTATCAATAGAGGCAAAGACGGCTACCAGCAATAGTATCTATGTTCCCCAAGATCAAATTTACAGATGTTATCTAATTACACAAATGTTTGAGGCTTATCAGGACAGGCACATAATTTTGGCATTTAAGTTTATGAGAAAACAAAGACTAATAGTCAAGGGAGAAATAAAATACCTCCCGAGAAAAACAAAAGAGTATTACAAAATAGTAAGGTTTAAGAAAAAGCCTAAAAGAATTCCGATCATAAAATGCAATTATAATGGAGATACGTATGCAATTTATGATTCTAAAATCAAGAAAGTTAAGTTAAGAAATTATCTGATGCCTTTTGATGTATAACAGATATGTATAGGATTATGCTATCATTTGTTATTGGTCAACGTGTTATGGAGAGAGGGGTGGCTGAAACCGTTATCAACCGTGTCATTACCCGATGAGAAATGCAGTTTATGCAAGAATAAATTCCAAGATTTAGAGTTTGTAACATCATGTGAATTCTGTGAAATAGGGATCCTTCACGATGAATGTTATAAAATCCATATTACAAAAGATCATAAAGACCCCCTTGACCAGAAAGTAAAATCTCATGAAGAAAAGAGACTACATTCATATCAATAAAGGACTCAACATTTTTTTGTAAAAAATTTATTAATACAGTCTTTAAGATAAGTAAATTTATGGATATGAAAGGCAATCATGCTATAGATAAAGGATATGAACCAATATCTTCGGGTCAGATGTATGATATAGAGAACGCCGGGGAATCGGTTTATTCTATGAAGAAAACTTTGATGATGGAGAATGCCGGGTCTAGAATTGCGGATTTCTTGATAGATGAATTCAAAGAAAACATCCTAGAAAACCATATAGTAGCCGTTTGTGGAAAGGGGAATAATGGTGGTGATGCATTAGTCGCTATGCGTCATTTATCAGGATATATTCTTGCACGAAATGAATCTAATAATAAAATCAATTTATCGGTGATAATCTTATGTGACCCTGATGACCTAAAAACTGAAGAATCCATTCTAAATTGGCAAATCATAAGCAAAATTGAATCCATTAAAAAATTTACCATAGTATCAAACAATATGACAGAAATTGAAGACGAGATCAAGAGGTCAAGTATTATTTTGGATGGAATCTTTGGAACAGGAATTAAAAGAGAAATAAAAGAACCTTTTTCAAAAGTGATTGAAACAATAAATAGTAAAAAAGGAACTAGTTTTATTTTGGCAGTTGATCTCCCATCAGGATTAGACCCAGACAGTGGAAAAGTTATTGATAAAGCTATTAATGCAGATGCAACAATAACCTTTCATCGACCAAAACATGGATTATTCAAAAACAAGGATAACATTGGTAAGTTAATAATTAAAAAGATTGGCATACCATTTGAAGCAGAAAAAGGGGTAGTGTGATAGAGGTTGAAGATAGAACAATTTCTGGTAGGAGAAATGGCAAATTTCACATACGTTATTGTAGATGAAAAAAATAGAGATTCATTAATCGTGGACCCCTCTTGGAATTTGGAAATTATTTTTGAATATCTAAAAAAAAATTCACTTACTAATAGGTATATCCTAAACACTCATTCACATTTTGATCATATATTTGGTAATGAACAAGTCAAAAGTATTACAGGAGCAAAGGTGATACAGCACAAGTTATCACCTTTAGAGAAAGACATTGAGATAGAAGATGGAGAGATTATTGAATTTGGTGATTCAAGAATCAAGATAATCCATACTCCAGGCCATTCTAAGGATAGCATTTGCCTAATAATTGATGACAGAGTCATGCTTACTGGGGATACCGTTTTTGTAGGTAGTTGTGGAAGATTAGATTTACCCGGAGGTGATCCGCATGAAATGTTTGAGTCGATATACAATAAACTAGCAAAGCTGGATGGTAATTTGTCAATTTTGCCTGGCCATCATTACGGTTCAAGCAAAACGTCAACATTAAAAAAAGAGCTTGAATCTAATTTTGTTTTCAAGTTCAAGAATAAGGATGATTTCCTTAAATTCATGAGTTCATAGGGATATCATCCCCATTCATTGTTTTCTTCATCATTATCAGCATGCTTAAAATTATAAACAGGATCATTATTTTACTCACTTTCCACTTATCCTTCAGTTTCATCTTCATCTTCGCCTCCGCTTTTCTATTTCAACTGCTGTTGCTCCTGTTGCTGCCACCTATTCTGCGGTTTCTGACCCAGATTTCTTTCTGGACGACAACTGATATTGTTTGCACTAGAGGGCTTTAAATTCATAACCTATACCCCTTTATCGCTCATCTCTTACTTTTCTTGGTCTTCCGTTCAGCAAAAGTTATTATGAATAGACATTGACAGAATTTTATTGATTACTGATACTCTTCATAGTCTCCCTTCTAAAGGAGACAGTAATGATTTATTGTCGTTTAAATCAAATAGAACCTCTTTTGTTTTGGCAATATCCTATACTGAAACATCTACTATTCCTGGTCTAACAGTTGCCGGAGCTAATACAGAACTATTGAAATATACCCCTGCTGCGGATGCAGAGTATATTTATTATGGTAGGTGCAAATGCATTGATACAATACCTGCCACCCCTGATGGAAAACCAACTCCTGCAATAATTTCAAAAACCGCACTAGATTTGTCAAATATCCCGATATCGATTGTCGACTCAGGATCCAAAATCAAACCAGTATTACCTTATATTAGTATTGATTCAGAATTTGGAAAGAACATACTTCAAGAGCCTGGTTTAGAAATAGAGAACGTAATAAGAAACTACGAGATGGGTAAATTGTTTGGAAAAGAATTGGCCAAAATAAATGAAACTGTAATCGTAGGAGAAAGTATTCCAGGAGGTACAACAACTGCATTAGGTGTCATGCAGGCCCTTGGATTTAACGGATATAACAAGGTCAGCAGTAGTATGCCGGACAATCCTAATGAATTGAAAAACAAGATAGTAGAGAAAGCTCTATTGAGATCAAAAATTAGAACTGGAGATTGTTCAAATGATCCATTTAGAGCTATTGCAAGTTTTGGCGACCCGTTAATGCCAACAGTTGTAGGGTTGGCTGAAGAAGTCATTTCGCGTAAAAGGAAAATTATTTTGGCTGGAGGGACTCAAATGTGTTGTATTCTAGCTTTATTAAAATCATTAAATGTAAGGTTGAGAGAGAATATCTGTATAGGTACTACTTCTTATATAATTAATGACAAGAAATCAGATATTGTTGGGCTTTTGAATAACATTTCAGACGAGGTGCCTCTTTTCTACATTGATCTCCTTTTAGAAAATTCAACTAAAAAGGGACTGAGATCTTACTCCGAAGGGTTCGTAAAGGAAGGTGCAGGTGCAGGAGGCATCTCCATAGCTGCCTTTCTTAATAATGAACATTTAACTAAAGAACAATTCTTACACAAGTTAGAGGAGAATTACCTTAAAACAATTGAAAAGCCTCGGTTGGTATTTACAGACAAATAATAGTTTAAGGTACTTTATTTATGTATAATTCGATAGTTTAAATACAAGGTTTTAAGAATGAAAAAACTATGAATAGAATCGAAAGAATCAAGGGCATCGTATTAATATTAATAGCAATCTCTTTTTTCACTGCTTATACTTATACTATTTTTGCAACGGATTTGGGTATTTTATTGCTAAAGCTGACTGTGGTTGTGATCGTAGGTATAATATTCTTTATAGTTGGGTGGATTGGAGTTACACTTACAGTCAATGAAAAAAATACTACTGCAAAGTAAGAACCACTGACACAATAAATCAGATCATTTGGAAATAAAGAGATCCGTAACTGTTTGATAAAGTCGTGGAGCTACATCCCTAACTATTTGGGTATGTTCTATTTCAAAGTTGTACTTTGAAAATAATTTACGAATATATGCCTCAGAAGTTGGGACAACCCCTGATTTGGTATCACTTTTTATATGTGAGAAGAAATGTAAATATCCCCCAGTCGGTCTTAGGCAATCAATAGAAATATCTACAAACTCATGAGCTCTTTCGGGTAAAGGGAGTAGCACTCTATCGATACAGTCTTTGAAACTGGTTGAACGGAGTACTTGCTGAGAATCACCGTGTATTGAAAAGACACGTTCCTTTAATCTGTTTATTCTTGAATTCACAATGCTCAAGATGTAGGCATCCAAGTTAGAATCGATATTATATACCTTAATTTGATGCTTTTTTGCCATTAATACCGAAAATGTTCCAACCCCTGCAAACATATTTACTACGATTTCTCCAGGAGAAACCAAGTTTGAAATTCGGAGTCGTTCGGTAGATAATCTGGGTGAGAAATACGAAGTGGCTACATTAACTAAAAACTTGCATCCATACTCCCGATAAAAAGTAACGTATTTTTCATTTCCTGCAATAACTTCAAGCCCTCGTAATCTATATTCTCCGGAAACCGATGAACTTTGTAAAAGAACAGTTTTTAGGTTTTTTATACTTTCAAGTATGACTTCTCCAATGATATTTTTTTTTGTTAATAAAGAATCGGGTATTTTGATGATGGCTATATCGCCTATCATATCAAATGAAGAATAAACCTTTTCGAGCTCCTCATCGTCCAATACGTCTTTAAGAAGGCTTTTTAAAAATTTACTCATCTAGTAATACAACTTGTAGACTTAATTGTTCTTCAAGTAGTAGTAATTGCCATCTGCTTTTTGCTGTCTATCCAGCCTGCTGCTATCTTTGTTAACTCTAGGTCTGCCGGTTGTCTCATCCCTTCTAAATGAAATTGAAAGGGATTCAAGGAAATTGTTCATACCAATTTCTTTGGTAGTAGGAGATGTACCCGTTCCCTTTATTCCAGGGATACCCTCAAAAATGACCAATCTGTCCGAAACCAGGTCTATTAATTGAATGTCATGATCGATAATTAATGCAGATTTGCCATTTGATTTAGTAAATCTTTGAATGAATTTTGCAAATGTTATCCTGTCTTCTATATCGAGAAAGGCAGAAGGTTCATCTAGCGCATATATATCAGCAGGCCTTATTAATGATAATGATATAGCCACTTTCTGTAACTCACCTCCGCTGAGACCCTTTATGGATTTGTCATATAACTTTTTGATACCTAGTGGAGAAAAGACATGTTCCTCTGTAGTGGTGCCTTCAAATGGCCCATTGTTTGTAGAGTAGATAAGCGAGCGAACATCGCCATCGATATCTTGATTGAGATATTGAGGCTTGTAGGATATTCTTACGGTAGTGTCTAGGCTACCCTTATCAATTTTTTCTATACCAGCCAGCATTCGCATAAAAGTAGTCTTACCCAAAGCATTTGCCCCAACAATTCCAACAACCTCTCCTTCATGGATTTCGCCCTTATCAACAGTCAGAGAAAATTGACCGAGGGTTTTTGTAAGGGCAGTATACTCCACTATAGGAGAAGACGAGAGAATAGTCTCGGTAATACTGGAAATATCAAATTTATACGCTTTATCTCTAAACCTTACATTTTCAGTAGGAATATACCCTTCTAAGAAATTATTTATACCAACTTTAGTGCTTTGAAGCGACGATACTATACCATAGGCGCCAGGTTCTCCATAAGTAATGTAGATGTTATCAGATAGATAATCAAGTAAAGACATATCATGTTCTACAATCATAACAGTTTTACCTTCTCTGGCTAAATTATTTATGACCCGTCCCACAGCCAATCGTTGATAAATATCATTAAAAGAAGAAGGTTCATCAAAAAAGTAATATTCTGCATCCTTGGCAGCAGCAACAGCAACTGCTACCCTTTGTAATTCTCCACCGCTTAATGTAGATAGATCTCTATCTAGAGAATATTTTAGACCTAACTCCTCTATCAATACGTCCGAAACGCCCCGTTCATCATATTTTTTCAGTAATTCAGATACGGTACCTTTGAAGACCTTTGGGATTAAATATACGAGCTGAGGTTTGATAGAAGTACGCAATGATTTGGATTGAATTTTTTCAAAGTGTTTCCGAAGTTCAATATTAGATAACTTTGTTAAAATTTCATCCCATCCCAATTCCTTATCATAATTACCAAAATTAGGTTTTATATTTCCTGAAAGCAGGTTTATTATTGTAGACTTCCCCATACCGTTTCTACCCACAATACCTGTTACAGTCCCTTCTTTTGGTATAGGAATTTTATATAACCTAAAGCTATTGACTCCATATTGGTGTATTTTGTCTACACCAATTTCCTGAGCCAGATTAACTATTACAATAGCATCAAAAGGGCATTTTTTAATACAAATAGTACACCCAGTACACAAATCCTCAGAAATAACAGCCTTCCCATCATCGGGCCTTTGAATAATACATTCACCACCAGTCTTATTTACAGGACAATAGATGATGCACTCTAAACCACACTTTCTTGGTTGGCACAATTCCTGGTCTAAAACAGCAACTCTATGAGTCAAATTTCCATGTTTATCCAATTGCTTACTATAATATTCGCAAATCTTTTATATAAATCGTGAATCAAAGAGAACAAATTACTCAAAAGACAACTTTTCAAAAAATTCAAACAAATTATAGAAAAATAAATGTGTATTTAGCTAAATTATTGAACCAACTAAAAAAATCTTAAGAAATTATAGTTAGAATAGTAGAAATCAATGAATAAAATTGGTAATGATAAAGTCGGTTTGTTATGCTTTAATTATTACAATCATATTGCATACTCAATAGGATATGCCCTCTAGATGATAATCTCTATTTTTTTTTCTTTGTTGACTAGAATCTCTTTGTACATCTTCAAACTATCTAGGTAGCAAATATCCCAAGCACTAAAAATCCCAAAGTATCTATTTAGGAAACAACCTTGCATAATTAATCTTTCTTGCAAATAAATATTGAAAATCGTTTGAATCAAATGTGGCAGATTATGATTGTTTGCTTTTACTCATTTATGAAAAAAAGGTAGCCCTATAATCAATTATCTATTAACCTTAGTTCATAAAATCATTGTGCAAAGTAGAAGGTTATGTTTATTCTGTTTTACAGTTTTGTGTTATAGGAAGGATTAAATTGACCGAAATATAATAAAAGGTAGCCGGCCATAGCGTTAGGGCCCGACCCGGTCCCATTCCGAACCCGGAAGTCAAACCTAATGTCGCTGCTGGATACTGACGTGCGAGAGCCGTTGGGAAACAGCAGTGCTGGCGCCTTTATTTTCATCCATTTTACTTGCAATACAAATAAATATTATAAAAAATATTAAGATTAGAATAACGCTACTGGTTCTGTTCCTCTTCGAGGAACTTTACGATGGTACGAATTCCAAATCCAGTAGAGCCCTTTGGATTATAACTCTTATCTG
>DATEIH010000333.1:0-3961 GCA_035279165.1 Candidatus Nitrosocosmicus sp.
TTATCAAAAAATGGTTCCATTTCAAAAATTTTGACCAAGATTGTCTTCGCACAAGACTTCACCCTCATTATATACTTCCTCAAGTGAAATTGGTTATGCATAGTGATAGTAAGATAAGAAAAGATCATCTTTTCATTGTAGAAGTTTTATCAACTCTAATTTTCTCAAGTATGACTATGGTCAACCGAGTCAGATATTCGACCTATGGATTATGAAACTAAGCAAGCCTGGACAAGGATTAGAAGGCACATCAAGAATGAACCTCATTAAGATATCTATAGGTATCTCAATTCCAAATCATCGTCGCTTTTAAAATATATGATTGTCTGAAATGTTTAGGAGAGAATAAAGGATATGTCTCCAGTCTATTTAAATTTCTTTATCTCCAATGCCACATAAGAAATGTGCCGGTTCCATTATTGTCGACATGGTCCTTATAGACTCCTACTGAATTACTCAAAGAGGAGAGATTACCCGTAGCAACATCATCAAAAATAGCAATTCCATTGCTATCATAACCACCACCTGCATGATAGTTGCCAATTGCATAAAAAGTATAAGTTGCTATATCATTGTTATCAGTAACATACTTTGCGTTTCCTTGCAAATAAGATGTGTCATTGTCTCTGAAGGTTTCAGTCGCGTTCACATCAGCAGTTATATCTATCGTGCCATTAATTATTCCCTTTCCTGAGAAGCTTTCGGAAGCATTATTGTTGGTCATATTCAGTTTTCCCAGATCAGTTTGATAATGTTCAACAAAAAATGGGTTTCCCAAATCATTATTTTTAGACATGTCGGTACTATGTAGAGCTTGGGTAAATTGTGTACTCATGAAAATAGTAGATACAATTACCAACCCCAAAACCAATGATGAAACATTATTAAATGCATATAGATATTTCATGTTAATCATTTTATCGTTTTAGATTATTAATATTGCGGGCTATTTCAAAATGTGAAGACACTCTTCTATTATTGTAAAAAGGAGTCAGTTTCTATCCATCTTACATAGTATTAGAGATCATTGCAATGCTGTTATCTCGATTCAATGACTGTCTCAGTAAAATTAAATGGTCAAAGGATGTATTTGCATTCTCTCTAGGTCTCCAGCCCTTTACACAAGATCCGGCATTTCAATTATCTTCGCTTAACAAGCAACTAGGCCAAAGAATAGACCATACATTTCGGACAAACTCTTCAGGCTACAACTAAACCAACATGTTTAAGCATAACTTAAATGCAAGGAATGTTATTAATTTGCAATGAAACGCAATTTATCAAAAATATGTAATATATCTATATCAAAGACACAATTCTATATTAGCTTAAGTGTGGTTGTATTGACATTTGTTGGGATTAATCTATTTGAGAATATTGTGGATCCAGTGTTTGCTCAGGCAGATACTACAAACTCCTCCTCCAATATCACCAACAACAATTCTAACACAACCTTAGCAAGAGATCAACAGCAAGAAACATCAAGTCTACATCCTCAATTAGTGTTAATCATAGAAGAAGAAGGTAAAATAATAAATCAAAGGGTTCTTGGAGTTCATCCTCATCCAGTGATTGAATCAACGTTTGTTTCGAATCAGACTATATTTGGGGATATACAAGCACGTAACCTTGGTACATATTGGTCAACACTCTATACTAACGGGACAGTACATGGAGAAGGACATGGGATATCTACTACAACAGATGGAGAAATGGTAACTTGGACAGCAGAAGGAATAGGCAATGCGAACCCAGCAGGTGATGTTAGATTTGAAGGTTCATTATTCTTTAATACATCATCTGAAGGAGAGCTGTCCAATCTAAATAATAAAGTGGCATTCTTTGATTATGAAGTAGATAGTGAGGGCAATACATCAGATAGTGTTTGGGAGATAAGATAAAGGAATAGACAAGTCCTCCAGTCAATCCTCTCAATTTATTCTATTTATTTGTCTTTTTACAGTAGTAGTTAGTAACTATAGTGAATAAAAGCTCTTAATACAATGTGTTTTTAAAGGCATTCGGATATGAATGTTTACTCTAATTCCACAATACTTCCATAAGGGTCTTGCATCACTTGTTCTCCACGCCCTTTATGCAAGACCTTTCATCAAGGCTTGTCAACTAACAGTTTAAGATTTCACGAATGTAAGAAGTATATTCATCCCCCCTCCATCAACATTCTAGATATTAATAAGTCACTATTCAGATTTGGCCTGATTTTCATGACTATTCCCTTTAAACTGCGATATATAGCATAATTGTTATAGATATACAAAATGCATAAATAATGCCCAAAGAAAACAATCTTATGAAAAATCAAACAGTATTATCTTCTATATCATTACTCTTGATATTGGTGGCTTCGCCACTTAGTCTGGCATTTGCCTCAACAGAATCAAGCGATGAAGACTTCCTTAATATAAGAGAAGCAACAATTGACACAGGCTCTGATGAGATGAGTGCGTTTCTAAAGACACATGGTCACATCCCAACAAATGGTGATGGCGGTGCTTTCGGATATGGTGTGTTAACTTCTGAAGGTTTGGATGCCGTAGTAGTAAGTACAACTCATGCTGGTGTTCTAGATAGCGAGGAACAAAATGGCGCTAATGATCCAGTATGGCACAATCATTTTGTAACTTTGGGTGATGATTCTGAAAATTGCGGTAGTGACAAAGCAGTAAAATCAATTACGTTTGAATCACCTGGCCAAGTAAAGATTGATGACACAAATGCTGATTTGACTGCAATTCCTGACTCGATATCTGGCACCGATGCTCTAACAGGAGATGATTTGACTTTATCGCCAGGAACTGACGTAAATGACGTGGTTTCCTTCAAACTTTCGCCACAATTCAATGATAATGACGAGTTAAAAGCAGTATGTGTAACCGATATTCAATCTGCAGATAACATCGTTTCTGATAATGATGGCAATAGTAACAACAATGACAATGATAACAATGATAATACCAATAGCAATAATGGAAACAGTGCAAGTCAAGGTATAGGCCAGTTTGAATCCAATACACAATAGAAATTTAATTAACAAATAAGAGTTTGCTGCTTAGAAAGCAATTACCTTGTTTATCTTTTCATATTCTTAATTTATCCTAGTAATCTAAATCCAACTTCCAATTTTCATGAATCTGTTTGTCAAATAATAAGTTGAATTTAAAGTCTTTAAAGAATTTGATACGTATTTTGACCTTTTCGCGATCATGTATGAATCACTCTGTTTGAACCCGAAAACTAGTTTTTTAATGATAAACTAACTGAATATCCCATTTTAGTTTCAATTAAGATTTTTTAGAATCCTTATCTATACCCTAAAGATTTAAATCCAATTCTATTTGCAAATCTATTAGACTCTGTCCAGCCCCTTAATTCTCAAATAAGAATCTTACAATTTTGGAAATCATTGACAATGGTTAAATAACAAAACATCCTAGTCAAAGATTATGATTTATAAACTATATCTCCGAAATAAGCCACTATTTGTTATGGCCGTGGTGTTTATTTCAACAACGATTTTCATAACTGCACCAATTGTAAGTACGTCGATTGTAAGCAATGTAAACGCTGCAGACAAAGAAGGTCCTGGTTACACTTGCAGCCATATTCCTGGTTCCGGTACAATTGGCCAAGTCAAATGCTGTGCTACGAGTGGCGAAATGTATTGCACTATTTGCGATAATACAACTCCACCTAGCAACTGTCAACCGCGTACACTCGGAAAATTCGATTCTGGTACCGTACTTCATTCAAACGAAGGCGGAGTACTAAGCAATGATGATTCAAGTAATACAGGTGACTCAAATACAGTTAATCCAGACAAGATTATTGAAGGAGGAACATTCAATGATGACAGTGGTTCAGGCAATACAGGTGATTCAAATGGAGGGGCTGATTCAAATAAAATCAATAGCGGTGCAGTATTTAATCAACAGTAATATCA
>DATEIH010000334.1:0-6355 GCA_035279165.1 Candidatus Nitrosocosmicus sp.
AATTACTAGAACTCAATAACATAGTGTGCACTCCCCATATTGCAGCCCAAACCAAAGAAGGACAAGAATTAGCATCAGCAGTAATAGGTGAAAAAATAATTCAAAGGCTATTAGAGAGACAAATAGAATAACCCACTACGATATTATCTATAGACATCGATAAATGCTATCTTTTTGAGGATAATCACATTATAGTTGTATGGGTAGTTATAATAGCGATAAACTTTATGTAACAAATACCTAGTTACAGCTAGTTACAGCCTACAAAATTGATAACCCATAACTATCCCAATAAGAACAGCTTTGATAGAAAAGATTAAGAATCAGACAATTTGAATCACTTTAGTCTTTGAATATAATCCATGAATTATCTTAATATTTGAAGGTTTTATATTAAAATGCTTTGAAATGGTATTTATTAGCTCCCTATTTGCCTTACCTTTAACTGGAACACACCGTATTGAAACTTTGATCTCCATTGTTGCCTCATCGACTATGAATTGACCACTGGGATCAAATTTAACTTTTACAATATATGTACGAAACGAATCCCTTTTCTGCACAATTGATATAACAATGAATGTTTTTTATCTTTTAAAGATTAATCAAAGATTAAGCAAAACCAACTTTAGAGTAGAACGCCCAAATTTCTTCGACCGATAATATTTTCCTTTTACAAAAATAATAATTCAACCAAAAAATAACTGATAGGTTGGTTATTTCATTTCATCCAATAAATCCTTCTTAAATGATTGTCTAGCTCTCTGTAAATACAGATAAAATAAAGCCATCACAAAGCTAGCTACTCCACCCACTATAAACAAGGCATTTAGAGTCACTATTGCGAGTAACGCTATAACAAGAGTACTGAATATAAAAATTAAAGAAATTTTCTTTAATTTATTCATAGCAGTAAAAAAAGCAAATACCAATATAAATACAACTGAAACGAATTGTTGATAAATATTAAAATATATATGAACTACACTACGAAGGTGATTACAACTATTTCCTGACGTCGCCGCCGCCATAAATGAGGAAAATAAATATAACATGATATGAAAACGAAGTCATCTCTCTTTGTTTCTCAGGTGAATTACTTAACATTCTGCTTATATCTTTTCTTTTTGGTATTCATCAAAAAACTATTCTCATTATGTTATTACCTCCAAAAATGTATCTAAAACTCCAATCCACACTTATATGTTTAGGAGAACGGATTGAAAAAAGGATGTAAAAAATGTAACACCATAAAAATACGAATTGCTAAAAAAATTGGACCCCATCTTACAAGATTTATTATAATTGATAGTTTTCTTTATAGTATCCTTTTGAAGTAAGATTAACCCCTTGTAGAATATTTAATTTATCTCAATATAAGATTCAAATACACAGAATTCCTAAACATTTGGACTCCACATATATAAATAAAGAAATATTGTGATCCAAAACTCACTCTTTCCAATGCACTGTAAATAAGATATCCTGCAAAATTAATGTTATAGCAAAATCAGTAAAGACATTACATTAAGTTTTTAATGATTTCATCATTAGGCAGGATTATTAGACTTGTTCTTTCTTCTACTCATAAATATCCAGATTATTACGACTACTATAACAATTATGGCCCCAAATATAGTACCAAATAATGCAAGAGTAGAGATCAATCCAAAAGTCTCGGTTATAGAAACATTAAATACGGCTCTTTCACAATCGCAATTTATACTATCGTTCAGGATGGTTCGTGGAGGAGGAATTGTATCAAGCACCTTGCTGCTTGCAACATCTTCGTTTAGTATACTCAATACAATTTGATAATTACCATTTTTTGTAAATACAAATGGGATATTGAAATCTCCAGTTTCGAGTGTAGTCCACGGGAACACTAATACGCGTTCCCCATTTATAGAATATATTTCAACCATAACTGTAACATCATGAACGTCTCTCCCGTGTTTGTCTTGGATACTAAACATAATCTTTGATGGCTCATTAGGTTTTACATATTCAGGTTCTAATTGTTGTATCACATAATATTTGTCACCTATTCCCATTCCAGAGCTATTATATGAAGAAAAACGATCGATATGAGCATTTGCGTCAAAAGAGTGGGCAGGAACTGAGGAATATACAGACAATGCCAAAAAAACCGTTATAAACCAGGATCTAAGATTTTTGACTGTAATTGCTTTTTCTTCTTGCTTCATGTTTTTGCAGAAAACGTTGGCATTACAGTCTTCATTTCATGTATTGCTAAGTCGGGGAACTTACTTCAGGGGTACTGTTATTATCATGTCTAGATGACTTGGACGTATTCTGTGAGGATTTTAGTTTAAGATTTGTATAGAATATGTTTATCACAACATATATCATGCTGCTATATAAGACCAAGCCCAAAGCCAAGTGGGCAGTTACTAAATCTGCGTGCAATTTTTCATTGATAACAATTGCTCCCAATGTTATTTGACCCACAACGGCAGCTGCTGCTATGATTGAAAACATCTTGGTAGATTTAAGAGAATGTTTTCCCCTCAGTACAAATATCATAGTCAAAAATACCAATAGTCCTGTAGAAGCGGCAGTGGTCCTATGGATATACTCTATCAAAAACTCATAGGAAGGAATCAATCCCTGTGGACATAATGGCCACTTCGGACAAGACAATCCTACACCTGAAGAACTAACATATCCCCCTAGGGTCATTAATCCAAACAATACGCATAAGGTACCGATTGAAAAAATCTGAAGAAACTTATCGTAATTCATGGTCTGACTTTTTTGATAAATATTTTGTTGACGTTATAAAAAAAATTTATTGTACTGTAATTGTTCCCTTCATAAAGGGATGTACAGTACAGTGATAATTATAGTCCCCTGGTTCCAAACTATCTGTTTTTATTTGTGCTGTATCACCGGCCATGATTATGCTTGTATCAAATAGTTTTGCAGAGTTTGGATCCTCTGGCCCTGTACCACTTGTTGCAGTGTGTGGTGCAGTATCATCGTTTGTCACCGTGATTACATCTCCTTTTTTAACTGTCAGTGTGTCTGGAGCGTATGATGGATTACCTGGAGTTGCCGCACCAGCGGGAATTGAGATCGAGGCTCCTGTTGAACCAGGTGCAGCAGTACTTGAAGTAGTTGCAGCACCGGTACTTGTTGTTTCAGATGCTGCTCCTGGAGCATTAACTGGAGCAGGTGGTGGAGCAGGTGGTGGAGCAGAGACAGGTGGCGGAACGCTAGCAGTATTTTCCCAAAATACAATAGTTATAGTTCCCAGGAAAATGAGAGGGATGACAATAATTATCAACCCCTTCATAAAGCGCTTGGGTGAGGTTCTAGTGATGTGGTTCTCGTCGTGCGTAGTCATAGTAATATTCAACTCCGTGTCCTAATTCGAATGGATCCTTTGGATTAGCTGGTTTGCCAAACATTGCAGACTTTATCATGTTATACAAGAATAGTGCATAAGATGCACCTATTGCCCAACCTCCGAAACTAGCTATCTGGTTCATAATAATCAGCTCCGGTATTGGCAGGTAGTCCACAACTCTTCTAGGCAATCCGTATAATCCCAGAATATGTTGGATTCCAAATATTACAGCAATTCCAACAAATGTCAATACGAAATGTATCTTCGCCAATTTAGTATCGTACATCCTTCCTGTTATCAACGGGAATAGATAGTAGATGAAACCAGTAAACGCCAACGATATGGTTCCCATTACGAATAAATGGAAATGCCCGACTACCCAATAGCTGTCGTGAGTCAAAAAGTCTAGTGGCATAGCTGTATTTACCACACCTCCAGCTCCCGCAGAGAAGAATAGCAGTATGGCTCCTACAGAAAACAGCATTGGTGCAGCAAATTTGATTCTACCACCCCACATGGTAGCTAAGAAGTTAAAGACGTGCATGGCTGATGATGGTACTGCAGCTAAAGTTCCAACCATGAAAACTGTCTTTTCGGTAAAACTCATACCAACTGCGAACATGTGGTGCGCCCATGAACCAAAGCCAATGACCGATATAACTATCAACGCCACCACACCAGAATAGTAGCTAAATAGAGGTTTCCTTGAGAAAGTAGGAATTACCTCATACATCATACCGATGGCAGGAAGCACAAATATGTAAACTTCCGGATGGAATGTGAACCAGAACAAGTGTTGGTACGCTATAGGATCTCCACCCATTTCAGGATTAAAGAAACCAGTAACTCCCAACCTGTCTGTATAGAGCATAACTAACGATGCTGCAAATGTAGGAATAGCTACAATAATCATTAACGACGTCGCTAGCGTTGCCCAAGAAAACAGGGACATTTTCATCAGCGGTAGGTCGGGATGTTTCATTTTTAATATAGTAACCGTGAAATTAATAGCCCCCAGCACAGATGACAATCCCAATAATTTTAGTCCAACAATCCACATATCCGCGGCTGGACCTGGAGCTTTTAATATAGAATATGGGGGATATGCATTCCAAGTTGTATCAGAGAATCCGCCCCAAACCAAGAACATGCATGGAGGAATCATCCAAAATGCTACAGCATTAAGTTTTGGCCATGCCATATCTTTGTATCTAACCATAATAGGAATTAGATAATTACCAACCCCAGAAGCAAATGGAATAAGCCACAAAAACAATAAAGTTGTTCCATGGACTGTGAAAAATCTTGCAAAATCAGCTTGGCCAGAAAATATTTGTATGCCAGGTAAAAATAATTCGGCTCTGATCGCCATAGCTAGACCGCCTCCAGCAAAAAGTGCCGTCATTGAGGCAATAATATACAATAACCCGATATCAGTATGATGGGTAGAAAATATGATCTCCCATATGGGTCGAGGTTTTTTTAATTCTAGAACCATTTTCTTGACAATAACACCCCTATATCCAATAAAATTGGAACGAGTCTATAAAAGCATTTGGATCCCACTTTTATACAAAACTTTCTAAAATATATAAAAAAGTCGCTATAACCAGAAATATCTAAAATAATTATAGTATTTGTTATAATATCTATACTACTTGTGTTACAAAAGGATTAGATAAAATATATCTATTGTACTGTAAGTGTTCCTGTCATAAAGGGATGTACAGTACAATGGAAGGGGTGATCTCCTGCTTCAACAGTAGCCGTATCTATTTGTGCTGTTGCTGCAGGCATTATTATGCTGGTATCAAACAATTTACCAGCATCAGCATCACCGGGACTGGCTCCATTGGTTACCGTGTGAGGAGCAGTATCATCGTTTGACACTGTGATTACATCTCCTTTTTTAACTGTTAAAGTGTCTGGAGCGTAAGCTGGATTTCCAGCAGTTGAAGCACCCGCAGGAATAGACAAGGTTGGACCAGAGGCTGCAGCTGTTGAGGAGGCATTTCCAGAAGAAGTGCCGTTACCACTTGTTGCATTATTGGCAGCAGTAGAATCATTGGCAGCCGTCTGAGTCATATTTCCTGGTTCAACTACTCTCATCGTTCCACTTCCTGTAGTCCCTACTTCGCTTCCACCCGGTGCAATTACCGTAGCAGTTCCAGTGCCTTGAGATATTGTGGGTTCAGATCCACTTGTAACGGCAGTAGCATTATCGGTATTAGGTTCAACAAATAATCTTGCTCTCATATCCTGATGTAGCATACCGCAATATTCCCTGCATTCAATTAGGTATTCGCCTGGTTCATCGAATACATTCCACATTGTATTAACTCTACCAGGAACTGCGTCCATGAGCATAGCAAAATCAGGCACGCTAAAACTATGAACGACATCATTTGAAACTATCTCGAACCTGTAAGGTATCCCCTCCTTTACATGGAGCTCATTTATTTCTTGAGTACCATCAGCATGCTCAAATGACCAAAACCATTGCTGACCAACTACTCTTACGGTTTCTGAGTTGGGAGGGGCATACTCCAAAGTATGTTCTATATTCCATGATTCTGCCCCCACCCAAATAAGGATCGCGGTAACGGCGCCTATATACACCCATTCCGGAGTACTGTGCCCCACTAAATTTGACCTCCAGTTTTACCAATATTTTTGAAACGGGGATTAGACTCCCTAAATCTCCAAGAAATATAAACATTCAAACCCTGAACTATAGCCCCAACTATGAAAGCTGCAACCATCATTCTATAAAATAAACCCCAGATCTCAACTCTACGGATTACAGTCTCACCACCCTCAGCAGCATAAACTATTTGCAGTATACTTTGAATACTTATTACAGCCATAGAACTAAATATGAAAATCAACAATGCTTTGTTAATAGAGGAAAAAGCCATACCTTAATCTCCACTCTCTTTGGATTGGTGAATCTTTCTGTCATTTAAGGTTTTTGCTATATCA
>DATEIH010000335.1:0-7801 GCA_035279165.1 Candidatus Nitrosocosmicus sp.
T
The DNA here is from genome assembly GCA_035279165.1 of Candidatus Nitrosocosmicus sp. Classification (GTDB taxonomy): domain Archaea; phylum Thermoproteota; class Nitrososphaeria; order Nitrososphaerales; family Nitrososphaeraceae; genus Nitrosocosmicus. The sequence goes on from DATEIH010000335.1 coordinate 2, forward strand.
TTAGTAATATGTCAGATTTCAGCCTACTGGTTAACATGCTGCCGAGAGTACCTCCAATGATTGACCCCAAGGACAAGATGAATCCCATATAGTAGTTTGGTTTTCCGTCAATGATAAACAATGTCAAACCTGAAAGCGATGTAAATATTAATGCAAATTGTGAAGTAGCCGAAGCTTTTTTCATACCGAATCCCAGTACAATAATCAAACAAGGCACAAAAATGATACCGCCTCCAATACCAAAGCTGCTAGACAAAATACCGGCCATCAATGATAAGATAACTAACATAAACAATCTTGGGGATTTCCAATTTGTACTTTTCTGTGAAAGACCCGATATTTTCTTTTCTTGTCCTAGTATTTTTGATCGAAATAATAAATAAACAGAAGTAGCCATTAGAATTAGCGCGAAATAGAATCGAAATTCATTCAGAGTAAACGAATTTGAAATGTATACACCAATGAATGTTCCGGGTATAGAAGAGAGGGCTAAGACCATACCGAACTTTTTTTCGGTTAATCCTTTTCTAATATATTGAATTGAAGAAGATATACTTGTAAATAAAACTGCAATAAGGCTTGTTGAAGATATTTGTGATGGAGTATAATTGAGATAGCTAAGATAAGGAGCGTTTATTATCCCACCGCCTATGCCTACCATCGAACCAATGACACCGGCTACGAGTGAAACAGCAAAAGCAATAAAAACATCAATGACCATATATAACGGATATAACTTATATGCGGCTATATAATGAAGATCATTTTTTTCAAAATTCCTCTTTAGCGGTTTTGTTAGCCCAGTAAAGTATCGCGATAGTGCTTAATCCTGACCCTATTATCCCTGCGATCAGGGCTTCCACGAAATATTTGGAATACAAATTGGGAATGAAAGAATTAAAAAAATTTAGTATTGATGGTAAAATAGAATAAATTAAGATTCCTCCAACAAATCCTAGAATCCAAAATAGTACAATCATCAGTGACTTATTCATCGATTAGTCCCATTTTCAAACATAGACTATTGATGAGATTCATATTAAAATTTTTCACATGTGGGGATCATGCCATCATATAAATAAAGCTATTAATATGAAATAGATAAAATTTAACTTGTGTGATACAGATTGACAGTTACAAAGAAAGAATTAAAACAAAAGGAAAATACTGAAAGATTAAATAATGCAATATCTACATTAGATTCTCTAATAAAAAACGTCAACATTCAAAGAAATATTAGAAATATGATAAGGGAGGTCTTGGCCATTCTTAAGGATGAGAAAGGCGGTAGTATATCAGTGCGAGCTGCTAATGCTATTAGTATGTTGGACGGTGTCACTCAAAATCCCCAGATGCAATCACATATTAGGACAAGCTTGTGGCAAGTTGTGTCAGCTCTAGAAAGTATAAGAGAGTAATTACTCTCGCAGATTCTTAAGTAGTCGGCTTGCCCGGTTTAGGTGGTGGTGGTAACTTCTCTAACTTATGATTAGGATTTGCTAAATAATGTCGTGATGCACCCTCTCCGCTCAACACAATATTGCAATTAATACATCTATATCTTATGGCCAAATCAGTTCAACATTAAGAACATCATACATACGAAAAAACCTATCGCAATTTACCTTAACTTTATGATTTCTCTATTGTCAGGAACACTAGACCTTATTTTCATTCTAGAGTAAATAACACCTGCAATGTTCTCTGATTTAGATTTTTCACCATGGTTAACAAGAACCCTTTTGGGTCTGACTTTTGAAACAAAGTTTAGTATTTGATTAAAATCACTGTGACCGCTAAAACCATCGATTTTTTGTTTTGAGCATCTAACTGGAATTACTTTAACCTTCCCATTCTTATCTATCATACTAGCCTCTGATATACTCCCATCCAATACCCTTCGCCCCAGAGTACCGTTTATTTGATAAGACACGAATATTATCTTGTTTTTAGGATTAGGTGATATTTGTTTGAAATATTCAACCGACGGCCCTCCTTCTAACATTCCAGATGTCGCCATAATAATAGAAGGTGAATCATCACTAAAGACCTCTTCTCTTTTACTAATTCCATTTATAACGGTAAAGTAAGACGATAAAAAGGGATTGGTACCTTCTGACACAGATTTTCTAACTTCGTATCCAAGATAGTGTGCATATGACATATGAATTGCACTTGCCTCAGATATCATTCCCTCAATGAATATCGGAGATTCCACCAATCGACCTTCTCGCATCTCCTTATCCAGGACTAACATTATTTCCTGCGCCCTGCCTACAGCTGGAACAGGTATAAGCACCTTGCCACCATTCATTAATGTGCTATTGATACTATCGGTAAATGTATTATAAACAACAGACTGATCGGGCATTATATCTGAACTTGCACCATATGTGCTCTCGGTGATCAGAGTCTCGACACGAGGATAATTTGCCAAAGCCCCGTCAAGTAACTGGGTTTTTGCATATTTATAATCACCGGTATATAGGATATTATGAGCGCCTGAAATATTAATATGGACTGTGGCGCTGCCCATTATATGCCCCGCATTGTTTAAAGTTATTGTAACATCAGGAGATATGTCAGTTGGTTTTCCATAAGGTAGCGGTATACAATGCTTGATCACCTCATTAACATCTCTAATCTCATATGGCAAGTATGACCCATTACTTTGTGCAATCTTTACTGAATCCATCTGCAATAGGGTCATCAAAGGTAACGTGGGTTCAGTGCAATAAATTGGACCCTTATATCCATACTTGAATATTGCCGGTAAGAACCCTTGATGATCTATATGAGCGTGACTAATTACTACTGCATCTAATTCCTCTAAATTGAAACTAAACCAATCCAGTCTAGGATAAGAATTATAGTTTATATTTTCTCCTGGATTAATCCCACAATCAAGCATTATTTTACTCTCTGGAGTAACTACGATAAAACACGATCGTCCTACTTGTTTAACACCACCCAAGCAGTAAATCGTGACCTCTTTCAAATTATTGTATTGATATATTCCTCTATTATCAACAGATTTTTTTGACGAATATATAAGATTGTTAGATTGATCAATGGGTGCCAGGCTTGTGTCACTATTTGGATTACCATTATATAGTAATGATGTAGACAACAAAGGAGGTCTAAAAATTCTTTTTCCTAAACTTTGATAAAAAGCAATACGTTCTTTGGAGGAATTTTTTAATACGGAATGTATATTTTTTATACTATTTGAAGGGATATGAGGAGACCGTCTTGCATGTGCAATCCAGCCTGTTTCCTTTGCAATTTGCAAAAATAAATCAGGAGTAATCCCTTCAGGATTGTTTACCTCCAAAATAACCTCGCCTGTAGCTTCATCACAAAATAGCACCGTTATCAGGATTTGCTTTGGTAAAATTTTAGTGATGGCATTTCTAGCATCATCCTCAGAAAGTCTTATTGAGGGATCTGTTCTAATTATGAACCTCTTCTTCATTGATTTTGAAAGGGCCGAAAGGTGAAGGGTCAATTCTGTCAACGCGAATGACGGATTCTTAGTGTAAAGTGCGATATTTGCAGATTCACACCTAACAACAGTTATCTGAGCCTCTTTAGGGATAGATTGGATCACTTGGGATTCCAGTTTTTCTTCATAATTTGCTGAATCTGATAATGATGAGTTGTCCTTCTCGCCTTTCATGATCACACTCTGTTCTTTCAGAGGCATGGATCTTTCACGTAACGTGATTTTTTCGGTTCTATTAGGAGTCAATTTAACATATATTTCCTTAATTTATTTAACATATCGTAAAAATTCAGACATATTTTATATCAACTATTGATTATTTATGTTTTTAATAAGGTTTGCTAACTGTTCGGACTACTTCCCTTTCGACTTTGCCCTATTCAGCAACACCTTTTCGGCAATATCCTTTAATATTTTATTCTTTAGTGATTCATTCTTAGATATCATGATATACCCAGACTTAATATGGGGTCTTTTAGGAAATCTCGCACCGTCATTAATCTGATCGTTTTCAATTTGATACCCCAGTGATTCTGCGGCGATAACCAGCTCTGTTACCATTGGATCATAGACTGCGAAAGATTTTGATATTCTCCTCCCCTTACTCCTGGATAAGTTCTTATTATAATAATCCACCCAAATGATAACATTTTCATAATCCTTCAATGCTTTGCAATAAAAAAAGCTCCTTTCTAACTTTTAAGTTTTTATATAACATTTAATTAGTAATAAAATAATTAATTGCATTAATTTTTTTTGATAGAAAGTTCACAATTACTTACTATTGGATTGTAAATGCGTAAATCATCACACATTTTCTTTACTTTGAGCAAAGCCTCTCTTTCGTTTCCAGAAAATACTTTGATTAATAAAGACTTGGCTGATCTGACTGAAACTATATCTGAATAGTTCTCTTTTAGGATAAGGTCGTTAAGCACTGTCTCCCCTTCAGGATCGTTGAGAAATGGCTTATTCTCGATGCTTACGTTAACAATAAATATTTTCTTTTTTTTATTTTCAGTCATACTTATTAGAAAAATGAGTCACTATTTATACAAAAGCTTTTAATTACAGAATTTAATTGATAATAAAATCATGGTCATGTAGCTCAGCCTGGCAGAGCGAAGGTTTTGTAAACCTTAGGTCGCGGGTTCAAATCCCGTCATGACCTATATGGATGATTAAATGATAATAATAATTGATAGATTTGATAGCTTTAATTGACAGAAGAATATGTAAGTAATAGTGATTATCGAATTTTGGCTATGGAATTGCTGGGAGAAATACTTCATTTTTCTAAGAGCGGACGCTTAATAGTAAAAGTCGAGAATAATCGTCCATATGTGAAGTCGGGCTTAGTAGTTGTAGATGATAAAGAAAAGAGGATAGGCAAGATCGCTGAATTAATTGGGTCAGTGAATTCCCCCTACGCATCTATAATTCCTTTTGTTCAAGCCAAAAGTAAGATGGCAGGCTTAAAATTGTATTTTGTGGTTACAGGAAAAAAAGACTTTTCTTTCAAATCCAAAAATAAAAAAAAAATTAAAAACAATAAGAAATAGGTGACACAAGTGGCTTTGAATAATATAAATCTCTTGAATGAATGTCCCGAATGTCATGCAAATCTGGTCCAAGATACAGTAAAAGGCGAATTTGTATGTAGCATTTGCGGGTATGTGGTTGAAGAAAATTTGGAATATCAAGGGCCAGACGCTTTTGTTAACGATGCCGGACAAAAATCTAATAACTTAAGAGCTAGCGGTGTAAATAGTATGGCATATCATGATTATGGTCTTCATACTGAGATCGATAGCCAGTGCAAAGACTATTCTGGTCGACATTTCAATGATGATATCAGAAAGTCAGTTGTTAATCTTAGGAAATGGAACAATATTATAAGAATCTCAAATTCGAAAGACAGGAGACTTTCAAACGTCTTATCAAAAATTAATGAAATTTGTTCCCTCATGTCATTTCCTAAAGTTGTATGTGAAACGGCTGCATTAATATACAGAAATTATGAGAATAGGAACGATAACAAGGGAAAATCATCTGGATCCATGGCTGCGGCGGCTGTTTATTATGCATGCAAAATTTGTAAGGTCCTTAGATCTCTTAACGAAATAGTAAATCATAATGGTATTACCGAAGACTGTGGTGAAAATCTGAAATTGGCTTCAAAATACTATCGTTCTATGGTATTGATATGTGAGAATGATGATACCGTTATGGCAATCCAAGGCCAAAATAAAATCACCGATTTTTTACACCAAAATCCCATTATTGGAAATAAAAACAAACAGAGTTTTTCGATAATAAATATGCAATCAATCCATATCAATCAGTATATTTCGAAGTTGGCTAACACTGCAAAATTTGATGCAAAAATAGAGCGTCTGGCCATTGAGATGGCCAAAAAAACGGAAAATCATCTTCTGTCAGATGGCAAATCACCAAACGGCATTGCAGCGGCGTATCTGTATCTGGCATCAGTTCTGCTTGGGATTAATATTTTACAGATGGATATATCTCGATTAGCGGGAGTAACAGAAGTAACTATACGCAATAGATGCAAAGATATCCTCATGTGTTTTAGAATAACCCTCAAGGTGAAACCAATCTTAAAGATATAAATAATCTGCGAATAAAGAACTTTTGTTAATCAATGGGCGGTAATAAGAAAAAGCCAAGTCAGTCGAATGCCTCTAAATCTCAGGAGAACAAAGCAGGTAAAAAAGAAGAGGTAAAAAAGACACCAACATCTAAAACTCAGCAGAAACAAAAGCTCTCAGTATTAATTGAAGAGGGTCAGGGATTAAAGACACTGGATTCGATGAAAGCAATTACAGTTCACTCCTATGCAAGGGCATTAGGTGTGAAAATTTCGGTTGCCAACAATTTCTTGAAAAATTTAGAAAGTAAGAGCATTATAAAATCGATAGGTGGCTACAGTGGACATAAAATTTACCAAAAATTAAAGTAGGGAATTCTTAATTCGGGGACTTTTCAAATCTCAGATAGTCTCCTACTTTAAAAGATTGTAATATATCGACATTTTCTGAGGTAACCTTTCCCAGTAGATTTAGTTTTTGGATTAATGTAGCATCGTCCAAGAAAATACAAATGAAATTCCCTAACGGAGAAAATGCTAAATCTCCTTTCTTAAATATGTTGATGGGCTTTTCAGATCCAAGTTGGAGACCTACCTGGATATAAATGAATTTGCAATTATAACTATTGATTCTACCATTAATGGGGAATATGCTAAGTAATTTTTTTACAGTTAGTGGTGACAAATGTCTCTTAAATTCACCTTCTAATTGGTGTACCTGATTTAAGCCTATTTTAATTGGTATTGTAGAAACACTTTGAAAATCAGATGACACAAATATCAATAAAAGGTTTATAAATATGAACTTTCAGCAACATTTAATTATATAATTTAATCCTTTTGCATAGTAGTGGCTGTCAAGAGAGCAAAAAAGAAGTCAAGTGCAACGAAGGATGATAATGTGGAGATGGATAAAATTGGTGACGTTGGAAAAGATAATTTGCAACCCGGAAATTCAGGCAATAAGATGAGTGAGGTAGACAATAAAGAATCAAAGATGGTCATAGTCTACAAAACTTATGACGCTGATGTAGAATTTAAGTTGAAGGAGATCCCATCTAAGAGTAACGAAATCAGCATTGGCCCTAATCGATTAACTAGGTTTGAGAAAGCTAGGATCACAGGCGCCCGTTCGTTGCAATTATCGTTGGGGGCACCTATTTTAACAAAAATACCGCTAGAATTGACAGATACTATCATGATAGCTAAATATGAACTGGAAAAGAAAACTTTACCAATTTCTATAAGGAGAATACTTCCAAACGGGCTCTATCAGGATATTCCTATAGAATGGACTATTTAGAGAAATATAATAGAACGCATTATTAATTATTTCGAACAAAAAGATAAACGTCGTTGAAATTCGCCCCCGTATAACCTGTGTCAATTTTTGAACGTAATTTAGTCAGCAACACATTAGAATTGTTATCTTGTATATAATTATTAACATCTAACTTTTTCTTATTCAGCAGTTCAATAGTCTTTGGTGTAATAAAGCCACCGGCCGAACGGGAGTTTCCGTCAATACCGTCAGTGCCTATACAAATAACAGAAAAATCGCGGAGACAGTTATTTCTATATAAAAGCAACATACGACATATTGCCTCTTGATTCCTACCTCCAATGCCAATTGTACGACCAGATAGCGTATTAGTGACTTCTCCACCCAAAATCACACAGGTTT
>DATEIH010000336.1:0-5753 GCA_035279165.1 Candidatus Nitrosocosmicus sp.
TTAAATGTCACTAAAAACAGATGACCCTAACTACTTTGCTCACGAATATAATAGTTCTGAAAGGGATAAGAAAAAAATTAGGATTCTAGACTCTACCCTTAGGGAAGGCGAGCAGCATCCAGGCGTATCCTTTTCCAATAAGCAGAGAATACAAATAGCTTGGATGTTGGACTCCTTTGGTGTAGATCAGATAGAAATTAGTCCAATAGTTTCACCTGATCATCACGAAGCAACCAAAATAATAATGAAGCAGGGTCTAAAAGCTGACATCGTAGCCCATGTGAGAGCAATAAAAACAGACGTAGATATGGCGCTAGACTGTGACACTAATTGGGTTGCGACGTACATGGGCATCTCTGATATTCACTTGTTAGCAAAGCTCCGGATCTCGAGAGAAGAGGCAAAACAGAGGGCGCTAGAAGTGGTGGATTATATCAAATCTCATGGTCTAAAATCCCGCTTTACCATGGAAGATGCGAGTAGAACGGATCCTGAATTCTTATTGGAGATGTGCCAAGAAATGAATCAGAGAGGGATAGAACGAATTAGTATTCCAGATACTGTTGGGATTATGAGGCCAAGAGGGATGTATAACTTAGTTAAAATGGTGCACGATAATATCGACAGTTCCAAAACCGCTCTAGATGTACATTGTCATAATGATGTAGGTTTAGCACTCTCAAATGCGTTATCAGGATGTGACGGCGGAGCTGATCAGATCCACACAACTATAGATGGACTTGGTGAACGAACCGGGATTCCTACGTTAGCTGAAACTGCCGTTGCATTGAACTTGATTTATAAATCTAATAACAGCTTTAGGCTGCACCTCTTGAAGGATTTATCTCGAACCATATCGGAGTACACAAGAATTCCAATCCATGAATCAAAGCCGTTAGTGGGAGATAGCGCTTATAAGCATAAGGCTGGGACTCACTTGGCAGCTATCCTGCGAAATCCTTCAGCTTATGAAATTATTGAACCAAAACAAGTAGGAAATAGGCGCAAGATTGTGTTTGGTGAATTGTCAGGAAAGAATGGTTCTGCTTATTTGTTATCGCTTTTGGGTTTGGATCCTAACAAAGAAAATTCAGAGTCTTTGGCCAAAGGATTGAAAGAGTTGAGGATGGGGGATATCCTAGAACTATTTTTAGACGAAAAATTAGAGAGAAAAATACTTAATGAGGATTACGCCAAAAATAATAAGGATTAAGAAAATGGCAAAAGTTAATTGTAATGAATGTGATGCAGAAATTCCAATACCATCTGACTCAATGCAAGGTGAAATCGTTACCTGTCCAGATTGCGGAGAAAGTTTCGAATTGGTAAAATCTGGTGACGAATTTAGTATAAAGCCTGCACAAGTAGTTGGAGAAGATTGGGGACAATAAATATAGAGGAAGATACATCTTCTCTCTATATCCTTTTTGACAATATCCGTTGGGAAGAGAAATCTATTATTGAAAAAGCAAAACAATCTGATGTAAATATAAAGCCAATTGATTGCAAAGAACTAGTACTTTTTCTTAATGAAGACTCAATAAAATTTAAGAATAAAGTAATTTTACAACGATGTATAAGTTATTTCAGAAGTTTGCACTCCACAGGAGGATTAGAAGGATTAGGTGCTAGGATGATTAATTCTTTATATACGTCTTTCATGTGCGGAAATAAGTTAATTTCACATGTGGAACTTCAGAAAAATGGAATACAGACTCCTAATGCTTTATGTGCTTTTAATAGTGATTCATCTGTTGCAGCAATCAAAAAATTTGGATATCCAGTAGTCATAAAACCAACCGTAGGAAGTTGGGGGCGACTCATCGGACTATTAAACGATGAGGAAGCTGTAAAGGCGGTCTTAGAAGATAGAGAACATATGTTTCCCATTTATCACATTAGTTATTTTGAAGAATTCATTAAAAGACCGCCAAGGGATATTCGCGCTATTGTAATAGGCGATGAGGTCGTCGCCGCAATCTATAGATATTCTGGAACCAATGAGTGGAAGACTAATATGGCATTAGGAGGTCATGCATCTCCTTGTCCAATTACGACAGAATTAGAAGAAATTTGTATAAAATCTTCAAAAATTTTTAAAGGTGACATAGTTGGGGTGGACCTGATGGAAAGCGAAAAATATGGATTAGTTGTTCACGAAGTAAACAATACCACAGAATTCAAGAATACTGTTCGAGTAACCGGAGTTGACATACCCGGTTTAATTGTGGATTATATGGTTGATATTCTCAAGAAATAAAATTTTAGAAATGGTCTCCCCAAATTTTGCTATAGAGCTACTAAAAAATACTTTAGAAATTTATACTCCATCTAGATCGGAATCTCAACTGGCCAGTTTTTTAAAGGATGTTTGTATGGATTTAGGATTTGAAACAGCAAACATTGATAGCGTTGGAAACATGGTTGCAGTCAGGGGAACAGGAAAGCCGATTATTCTCCTGTGCGGTCACATGGATACTGTCCCTGGAATTGTACCAGTAAGACTCGAGGGTGATTATTTGTACGGACGTGGTGCTTCCGATGCAAAGGCTCCATTGGTTTCAATGTTATTGGCAGCGGCAGACATTCCAAAGCAAGTGGGTACAATTATTTTTGCTGCTGTAGTAGACGAGGAAGGTAATGCTACAGGTATAAAAAACCTTGTAAAAGACACTACGTTAAACCCCGACTATGCTATATTTGGAGAACCAAGCGGAATAGATAACATCACTATCTCATATAAGGGGCGTTTAGAAATCCGTCTCATATGTGACGTTGATAATAGTGCTCACGCAAGTGCTCCTTGGTTGTCTTTGAACGCAATTGACGAAATATATAATGTATGGAATGATTTAAAAAGTGTATTTCAGAATCCAGAAATTGCAAATACCAAGAATAAGGCAGATCAGGTAAGTTATAGTGTTACTGAGATAAACGGAGGCACTAGCCATAATGTAACTCCGCAAAAATGTCGAATCACTATAGATATACGCATTCCACCGAATTTAACGTGTGATAAAGTATTAGAACTGATTGATGTACGTATAAACGAGATTAAAGATTTGATTCAAGGAGTAAAGATCAAATACCGAGTCGAGGATAAGACCGAACCTTTTCAAGCAAACGTATCTTCCCCTTTGGTACGGGCACTAGTTTTATCCATCTTGGATCAAAGAAAAAAAAGACCCTTGTTATTAAGGAAAACCGGTACGGGTGACATGAATATTCTGGGAAATATTCTGAATATCCCTGTGGTGACCTATGGCCCCGGAGACCCTCATTCGTCTCACACAGTGGATGAAAATTTATTTGTTCCTGACTACTTGACTGGCATAGAAGTTTACAAAGGCGCATTATTACACATGGCAAGACTTCATAGGAATTTTCAAGAAAAATCAAATACAGCAAATTCTTAAAAGTCAGGATGCGAGTAGCAATTTGATATAAATTAGAATGATTACAATGAATTATTAATACTATAAAATGTTATATGTAATAGGCATCGGTATAAATGAGTTCGAATCCCTATCCCTAGGATCGGTAGAAGTACTAAGAAGCAGTGATATTATATATGTTGAAAGATTTACCGGATTTATTTCAGATGGGTTTGTTGAGAGTTTAGGTAATAAATTACAAAGTTCAAACAAATCAAAATCGAGAATTGATGTCAAAATTGAGTTCATCAAGAGGTGGTTTATTGAAGATGGAAGAGTGATCCTTGAGAATGCTAAAAAATCCGTTGTTTGTTTACTCGTCTACGGTGATCCTCTAGTTGCTACTACATATAACGAGCTACTTGTAAGGGCCAAAAAACTATCCATTGAATTTAGGGTCATTCATTCTTCTTCGGGGATCTTGTCATTAATGGGAGAATCGGGCCTTCAGCCATACAAATTTGGTAAAATGGTAACCATGATGGACGATCCAATGTCTTCAATTACAGTTTATAACACCATTTATGAAAACATGTTCCGTGGGTTGCATACTCTAATTCTTACAGAATACAATAATGACGATGGAAAAAGTAATTATCAATCTAATCATGATCCATTTTTCTTGTCTCCCATTAGAGTATTACAACTCCTACTGGAAAGAGAAAAAGAAATGAAACTGCTGAATTTTTCTATTGATTCATATGGAATGGTAGCCAGTAAAATAGGACATAAAGAATCAATTTTTAATTCCGGGAAAATAAAGTCTTTATTGAAGTTGGAATATAGAGGTGGACCCAATTCAATAATTATACCAGGAAGGCTACACTTTACTGAAGTCGACTCAATCAAATATCTTACTACTATGTTCGATGAACCAACTGATAATACCAAGAATGTTTCGTTACTGGCACATCGTATGTTAGATAAATACATTCCAAACACAAAGGTTGCAATTGATAACATGTACCAACTGATCAGAACAGAATCATCTGGGCTTACGGCAGATTATGCATCGGTGATTGAAAACGCTGAAAACTATTTACTCGACGCAGAAAATTTTTACAACCAAGGAAAACTCGAGCTAGCTATATTAAGCATAGGTTACGCCGAGGGATTAATCGATTCAATTCGATTCCAAAAAAATATGAACCCTTGGTAGGCATTTGTACACTAATTTTTTATAGTTGATAGTTTAGAATTGTTAATAGAATATCTTAGTTTAGATATATCAAGGAATGTCCGATAACAACAGAATTTCTACTGATGAAGATATCAATACCATCAATACTACGGACGTCAATAGACTCAGAAGGAGAAAGAGGAATCCAGTGGGGCATTTTCCAGGGGAGCTCCTTAAATTTGTAAAAAACGAATCATATTCTTTACTCATAAAAGGTAACCCAGGAACTGGTAAAACTACATTTGCACTAACTTTATTAGACAACCTTAACGATGATAGTAACTACTTTTACATTTCAACTCGTTTATCTTTGAAACAACTATCATTATACTATCCTTGGATCGAAAAATTTTTCTCTAGAGATGAGAACAAATCTGGCTATAGATTTGAAGACGCTCGGCTAGATGAACCAGAATCATTATTTGAAAGAATCACTAATCAATTAATGGATGTAAAATCTCCAGTCATAATAATCGATACATGGGACACTATTGCATCTTTTATGGATCGAGAATCCAGACTAAATAATGAGAGAGTTTTGCAGATATGGAGAGAACGAGCAGGCGCTAAATTAATCTTCCTAAGCGAAACATTCGATTTAGGAATATTAGATTCAATTGTCGATGGAGTTATTACTTTAAACAACAGCATTTCTGGATCTATAAACAACAGACAGATGACTATAAATAAACTCAGAGGGTTACCAATTAGATGTAGTAGTTACTCTTATTCGTTATATGATGGAGTGTTTTATACTTCTGACTTAATTAGGGATCTAAACTTGTTTTCAACTTTTGAAAAAATAAAACCATTTCATGAGCGGTCAAAACTTACTATCGAGGGCTCGGATAGGGCAAAAGCTAGGAGATCTGTCGATTTTGAATTAAAACAACTTCTTTTGAAGAATAGTTTTATTGCGATTTTTATAGACAATGAAATTGGTAGTGAATTGCTGATATCATTGTTATTAAAACCGCTTTGTTATTGGATAAATAATGCCAATCACAAAATGATGTTAAATAATTTTGGCCCGGATTTTAGGTATTCTTGTGAGAAGATCTTGAATTACTACTTGTCCAACGATAAAGTTACCAACAAGTTATTAACCCAAGAGATTGATTTTTCAAGTTCATTCGGAA
>DATEIH010000337.1:0-3267 GCA_035279165.1 Candidatus Nitrosocosmicus sp.
ATATTTAGAGATACTGTTGAGAAAACCTTGGATTATATTTTACGTGTGCTTACAAATAAGGAAGGAATTTTCTTTTCAGCTGAAGATGCAGATTCTGACGGAGAAGAGGGAAAATTTTATGTATGGTCTAAAAGAGAGGTCGTCTCAATCATTCAAGATCCTTTACACCAAAATATCTTCTGCGAATACTTTGACATAACAGAAGTAGGGAATTTTGAAGGGAATAATATACTAAATATCAAAATCTCTGTCGAACATCTAGCAAGAAAGTATGGACTAGATGTGAATGAGATTAATAACATCATAGGTGTATATTCTACAAAGCTTTTTGATATCAGGGAGAAAAGGATAAAGCCTCAAAAAGATGATAAAACAATTTTATCTTGGAATGCGCTATCCATATCTGCTTTTGTCAAAGGTTATAAGATAACAGGTAAAGAAGTATATTTGAAAACAGCTCTAACCGCGGTAGACGTCATCGAAACAAAGTTGAAATCCAAGGAAGGATATTTATATAGAATTTATAAACAAGGTAAGGCTAAAATACTTGCTTATTTGGATGATTACGCTTTTTACATAAATTCTCTTTTGGATCTATTTGAGGTAAAGACAGATCCAAGGTTCATTGAACTAACATCTTATTATACAGATGTTTTGATAAAACATTTTTGGGACGAACAAGAAAATAATTTCTATTACTCTTCCGACCTACATGAATCGATTCTTATTAGAACTAAAGTCTTGTATGATTTGGCTTTACCAAGTGGAAATTCGGTTTCAATATCAAATTTGATCCGTCTTTATCACATAACAGGAAAAGACAATTATTTAGAGATAGCTGAGAAAATGATGATAGGATCTATCTCATCCGCACTAGATAATCCATTTGGTTTTGGTTGGTTATTATCATCAACATATCTATATGTTAAGAAGCCAACCGAAATTACCATTTTTTCAAAAGATCATAAATCAGATATGATTGATGAAATGAATAAAATGTATATTCCAAATGGAATTTTTTCTATTCTATACGGGGACAACCTCTCAGAAACGCTAGATCAGTATAATTTGTTCAAAAATAAGTCACTAATTAAAGAAAAACCTGATAGCGATTTTGCAATAATATGTAAAGACTTTACATGTTCGCCTCCTTTGACCGATTTGAAAAAAATAAGGGACATTTTATCCTCAAATTCATCAAAAGAAAGAATTAAATAATTTTTTTATGATTGTAACACAGTGTCAATTCTTCCTCAATTTAGATTTTTTTTTGTCATCGGATTAATTATTTTGGGTTTGGGATCAGTTTCTAGTATAGACGTTTTTGGTCAAATAGAACAAACATCCAATAATTTTGATAAAGCAAAGTCATCTAGTGATGAGGCGATTTCTTTAATTGATTCTTTGAAGGGATCATCATTACTTGATTCGGTAGTTGAGGGTATGCAAAATTTTTCTTTTCCCATAGCAAACCAATCAGACAATAATGTTAATGACAATGAGATCTCGCAAACTTTAGACAGTAGCTTAAATTATCTTGGACAGAATAATACTGTATTAAATATTACAACTGTTTCTCCAGATAAAAATAATATTACTCTATCAGGTAACAACAATAATCTGACTGATGATAATATTGTTACGATCCATAATAACAGTAGCAATAATATAGAAAACATGCAATCTATGATGGTACTGCCCTATCCTATGACTATTTCTTCAAAAGATTACATTCCATTATATAGTTCAATGCCATTGAAGATACTGAAGGGAAATATTCTTGCAAAACTTCCATGTAATTCCACTAATTCATTATTACAAATTGTAGGTACTTCTGCCGACAATAACGTGTTTCCCATTCAGATGAATCTTGTTCCTAACTTTTCAAAATTAGGTAGTATGTGTATGTACCAATCACTAATTCCGAATGATTTATCTAATCTCTTATATTCGCATACGATAACCAATATTTATTTATACAATCCGCTTGACTTCTCACTCGAAGTTCCAACAACAACTTCCATATTTATTGGAATACATAAATTGACAGAGTGATCATTTTTTTAGATCGAATACATTATCCCACCAGAGACGATAGGAATAGATTCTAAGTTCGACAGATCCTTTATCCGAGCGATAATTGCATTAAACCAAAGACTATCGATGCCTTGACTCCAAATGGTTATCTTTTTATAGTCCCTTTCTTTACCCTGATGAAAAAAACCTTTGCAATCCTCAACTGTCATGTTATTATATTTTTGACTAATTTCTTCAATAGCTAAATTTGCTTCTGATGGCAAATACAATATAGTCAGCGTAGGATACGGAATAGTATCTGCAGAAGTGGATGATGATGATGCATCGTTAGCCATGGTTATATTATGTTTTAGACTTATATGATGATTTCGTTGAAATATTTAGAAGAATTTGAGACTATAAATAATTGAAAATTCATAAAAGGCTATATGTTTATTATTTTAATATAATAACATGAAGGCTGATCAATTCACAAAAAGCATACTAGATTTGGATAATGATATTTTGTTCAGTGGAGTTATTGAAAAATCCGGACATTTAAATATCAGTAATCAAAGGGATTCTCTGGATAAACATCTAAAAGGAAGAAATGCGGAACTGATTATTTCTGAATCCGCATATGCAGTTGATTTAAGGAAGGCATTCATTACATCATTTGGAAGTTTAAACTTTATTTGTTATCAATATAGTTCGCTAAAAATATTGATTATCCCGGTCAAAGAACATGTGTTATTCTTAGTAATCAACAAGAATGTTGAAGTAGATGATTTGACTCATAAAGTTTACAATATTATTAATTCAACCAAAGAACTGGATTTATACTCGTAAAGAGGGCCTTTTTGAATAAATAAAAAATAACTTGATTTTGTTTGTCAGTTAATCAAAAAAAATTATTCTTTTTGGTTATTATGCTGCGACCAAAAATCTAACAACCTGAAATAAGAGGAAGTCGCTTCATTCATAGTATGCAGATATGCATCTTGTAATTGTTCCCATATCAGAAAATAGTTAAAATTATTTCCCAAAGTTTTCTCAACATTTCCTTGTTTTCCATCTAGCCTGGTTGAATTCAAGTTATTTGTAATCAACGAATCATTTTGTGAATTTTGTAGAATGGCCTTTTGTTCTGCTTCTAGTTTGGCCTTTTGTTCTGCTTCTAGTTTGGCCTTTTGTTCTGCTTCTAGTTTGGCCTTTTGTTCTGCTTCTAGTTTGGCCTTTTGTTCTGCTTCT
>DATEIH010000338.1:0-7079 GCA_035279165.1 Candidatus Nitrosocosmicus sp.
TTCGTTATAGTTGAAAGGAATTTTGTTTGATATGGATGGCGTACTAATAGATGCAATGCCATTCCATGCAGAGGCTTTTCAAATTGCATTTAGAGAAATCGTTAACCTTGAAATAGACAAAAGGGATGTATACTTACTTGAGGGGATTCCTGGTCCCTCACTTATCAAAGAAATTTTCAAACGTAATAATCTCAAACCCCCTGATGAGAAACTAGTTAAAAATATTAGTGACCGGAAAAAACGACTTTTTGAAGAGATGCAGAAGGCAAGAGCTTTTCCGGGGGTAAAAGAATTAATTGGATCACTCAATTGTGAGAATTGCTTAAAGGCCGTGGTTAGCGGCGCATCTAAGAAAGAAGTTGAATCACTATTAGAACAAAATGACCTCTCTAAATTTGATTTGATCATATCTGGCGAGGATTTGGAGGAAGGCAAACCAAGTGCTCAGCCATTTAGCGTGGCACTGTCTAAACTTAATTTAAAACCTTCTGAAGCTCTCGTCGTCGAAAATTCGCCGGTAGGCGTTGATTCGGCTATAAAGGCCAATATTGCATATATTATTACACTTAATAATACTCCACTTGGACTCGCAGATTTTTATGCTATAAAAAAGGAAAAAAGTGATTCTATTCCTAAAAGTATTTTTAAAGATACTCGTTCAGCGGAAAAATTCCTTACTGATTGGTGCTGTGAGGATGGCTAGATAAACAAGACTTAAAGACAGTACCATATCAGTTAGACCATCACAATCCGTGTTATGTATGATCTGATCAAGTAAGAATTTAAAACTAATTTTAGTAGATTATAATTGCAAAGGATTTTTAGAAAAGGCTGGCAACGAAAATAATATGTAGCGATTATTAATAGCCGTTTAGGTGAATTTTTTCTATTTGTGGCAGTAATTAGGAGACTGTCCTACTTTCTTATGGTATAATCTCCATGGCTTTAAGGATATTATCGAACATCCATCCGGACTCGATGGTTGGCAATTTATGATGGACTAGAAATTCAAAATATATTGGCTAAAGTTGTACTGTTAAAAGATATCAAAGAGAAAGCATTTTTGCTCGACCAAAAAATTATATCAATACAATCCCATAGTAGATAAAAGCAAATGCAGAGAAAAGTCATGTTATTCAATTAGTGGCAGATAAACGCTTTAATCATAATCATAATCACAAGTACAGTTGAGCGAATAATGTAGTGGTTTCTAGTCCATTAACTTAATTTATAAAAGATGTTTTACAAATTGAATCAAATGAGAGAACTTGATCTTAAGGGAGGTTTGATGATGCGTGGATGAAAGTAATGTGTTAAGGAAAATTTCGACATTCTTAAATAAAGAGGTAAATTCAAGAAATGCTAAATGTGTTGTCATTGGAATTAGTGGTGGAATAGATTCGACTGTTACTGCGTATCTCTCAGTACGGGCATTGGGACCCGACAAGGTTCTAGGGCTCTTACTTCCGGACTATTCTGTAACACCTAAGATTGACGTAAAACATGGGCTAGAAATCTCAAAAAAATTGAACATTAATTATAAGTTAATCGATATTGGTAAGGGTAAAAATCATATAATAAAGAACTTTCCCCGAAACAAGCTAGCAAAAGCCAACTTTCTAGTCAGGCTAAGGATGGCAATTCTGTATTATTATGCTTCTGCAATGGGAGGCATAGTGGTGGGAACTGCAGACAAGAGTGAATTGCAACTGGGTTACTTTACAAAATATGGTGATGGAGGAGCCGATATTTTTCCAATTGCAGATTTGTATAAAACAGAAGTCCGAAAAATTGCTAGGTATATGGGGGTGCCAGAGCATATTATTGAAAAACAAAGTAGTGCGAGACTCTGGAGGGGCCAGACAGCTGAAGGTGAAATAGGAGTGTCATATGAAACCATCGATAAAATTCTTGGTCAGATAAATTTTGACAAGATATTGAAGAATAGTCCAGTCCCTCAAGTAATGGGAGTGGATCAAAAAGATGTGGGAACCGTTATAGAATGGATAAAAAACAATAGACATAAACATGAGTTACCAATTCCTAGGTGTAAACTTAATCTAAAGTACTAGATTCATTTTTTTTGTTTAATACTATTCTTTTCTTTCAGATTATCTCTAATAATTAAATTAATTTAGGCCCATATATATGAAATTAGTCTCCAAGCATTTACTATTCAGCTCAACTAGACTGCAAATTATTTTAAGAATTATTAATTTTATCGACAAACGAATTTGCAACTATTACGATGAGTGTAACAATATTAACGTTCTAAAGAATCCATATAAATGGTACAAACTTAATCTTGATGGAACAGCATTAAATCCTACTTGATTGACTTTTTGACGGGATATAGTATTTAAGAATGTCAACCGGTTTCGGCTTCCACCAAAATCATTTTGTTGTTAATCTCTATTGCAATACTCTTTTGCTTTAAAATCTTTCTGAGATCGTTAGCCTGCTTTATTAAACTCTTTTCGTTTAGTTTATTCTTATGTACTTCTACCCGAACATATTTTGTGGGTTCGAACTTATTTTCAAAATAACCATCAAACTCAATTAGAGTCATCCCTTCAAACTCGCTAGATAACTTTTTTACAACTTCAAGATACCCTTCTTTTCTAGGTAAGTAAAATTTGATTGAATTCCTTAATTTCTGTACTGTGAACCCCTTTGAACTTTTGGCCATAATACATTTTCTATTATATTGTAATTAAGCAGTTATATTGTCCTTTTTCTCATTACATCAGCGCAACCTTCTTCTTGTTTTCCGTGATTTTTTTTGGATATTTCTTTAGGTTCATATCATATTGGACCGGCTATGTCTTTAGCCAATATTTTCTAATAATATAATTCAAATTATAAAATTAGTGGTTGAAATTTTCACAGCTCTATTATTCGTACTGTATCAATTTGGAGCAAGGCTAGTAACTGGTCAATTGTAGGTAAGGGAATAATTATTTGCACTGTTCAGCAAGTTTTGGCAAAATTAGATTCTCAAAGTTACATACATCAGTTTTAGAAGCACTTCGTATGACAATAGGGTTAAGATATAACCTTTAGTGCAATCCAAACAGGGTTATCTGATGACAGTACACTAGCATTTATCAAAATTCAAACCCTGTTGTATACTATGGTTAAAAATCCCTCGAAAAATTATAGCATTTTTATTTTATATGGTCTAAAAAATTGTGAGCAAAAGATACCTAATGAATTAATTATTCCATTACCTTTTATATGATTTTGCATATTTTTGATAGTAAGTGAAATGGAGAGGTAACAAAATTAACAGGTTCCTAAAAGGCACATATTTGAAATATTATAGTACCTTTTCATTAAATAAAAATCTATTAATCTCAGGGATTTTGGGATTTCTAGTTAGTTTAGTTGTTGCGCATGTTTCTGCCGAATATTTTACGAATTTTGTACTAAACTCAGCATTGACAGTGATAAGTGGTTTTCTTACTTACAAGATAATATTTGCAATTCTCTTTCATATTGACAACAAGCAAAGATATACCAAGAAATTGAGTGGAAAAATACATTTTCAAAAATTTAAGAAAATTCTGATTAAAATGTTATTCGCTAGTTCTGTCTTTGATATTGTAAATAACATTACAAGATTCATACTCATGATTCAGCTACTAGAATTAGAGTATTCACCCATAGAATCGACAACCATCTCTTCTATAATTGCTTCAGGATTATCGTATGTTGTTATAAATATCATAGTAAGATACATACATGTTTTTGGCTCAAAAAAGTAATAGTTATTTTAAAATATTGACTTTTGTTATCCGATGTTAGCCTCGTTGCAATATTTGAATTGATTTGATTTGAAATTTCCATTTTCTTTGAATCATTTCAAAGAACAGCAATAAAGATAATCCAAAAGTTAGAAAATATTAAAGAGTGCCTTCCAGATGGTAACACGCAAAATAAAGTCTGTTCTGTATTTGGGATGATTTCTGTCATAATTACGCTAGCTTACATATTCAAAGCACTCTCAAATGCTACTGGGAAAGTATCCAAAGAAATTCATTATGTACTTTGTGATACAAGTAAATAACTATAATCGATCTGCCTTGAAAAAAGCTAAATTACTTCTGAAATGGATGCATAAGGTTTAATACACAATAATTTTGAATTATAATATTCTATCATACTGTCCTTCAAAGAGATCAAAATTGAAATTAAAGTCTGATGAGAATCATCTATAGATCATTTGTTTTTATTCTATGATATCAATTTCCTTTGGATGAGTCTGAAAATATAACCATATAACAGTATAACAATAAAATATTGAACTATGCACATATCTTGTCATTGAAATAGAAAACGATCGTTCCTGTTACATGTGGGCGAACTCTTCAATTGTACATTGGGTTTATCAATAGCTTATCGCCGGATGTATGTTAATTGTCTAATTAGAATGAGATATTATATCATTAATATTAAGATCGTAGACTATTATATAACAATGTTAACCCATTATTTTTGCAATATTGAATTCTGCAAGAAAAGAACAATAGTGAAAGTTTTTGACGCTTCAGCAATAAATAGGACATGGGAGCGCTTTTCACTGATTAATTTGGTATGATGGATGAGTAATAAAAACAAACTACTGTGGCTTTACGTTTGAATAATAAATTGCTTTTTTTGGTATGCAGTCTCATGAATAGTAAACAAAAATTATTGAGAATATTAGTTTTAAAGATGAAATTGACCTTTCTTGTGGCCTTTTTATAATATGATGAACATAAGTAACTGTATAAACAATGGGCGAAATTATTGATAAAGTTAAAGAAAAAGCTACTGATGTAAAAGATGCAATGGTTGACGGTACCAAAGATGTTGTGGACAAGACAAAAGACACCTTTGACCCACAATCATCTTCTGTAAACAATGATCAATCCTACTCAGTTGGCCAAGACAGAAAATACGAGGAAGGCGGTCCAGGAACCGATGTTAGTAGAAATGACGATCCCCTAACTGAGTACAGGGATAAGGAACCTATGACCCCTGCTAAACTTAATGCAGGCGAACCAACAGCTGTGAGGAGAGACCCAAGCGATCAGAAAATTACTTCGGAAGCTCAAACTGGAACAAATACTCCGGAAGCTCAAGAAGAATACCGAAAGAGAGGCATGACAAAGGTGGATTCTCATGATCACTCGCATGAAGGTTCATCTTGTTCATGCGGTCATTAGTCCATGTATTGTCAAAAGGGTACTAACAAAACTTAAGTCTAGTAAGCATTTTTTTGCCTACAGTGAGAAGGATGAGTAGACTATAAGCAAAAGTAACTAAGTATTGTTGTTAATACCCAGGAAAAACCCTTCGTCAATATAACTTTGAGAAATGGTTTAGAAACCTATGATTCAATCTATTTTTTATTTTTTTGTTAATTAAATCTATTAGTATGTATATAGCGAGAATAACGATATTGTATTATTGAGGACTAATTGAAAAATGCCAAAGCCTTACAGATATATAGTAATACTAAATAAAAGTGAGGTAACAAACTCATGATCTTATATTCTTGTTTGTTTTACAACTATCGAGGATTCATTTGATTTATCTCTAACTCAAAAATTTACATTATGTCATTATGAGAGTAAACAGATCTAAACCTTTAAAAGTAGTCGTAAAAATTACGAGAGAGAAGACTTTAGAGGAATAGTATTCATAATGAAGATAATATAGGTAAATTTGGTTAATGCGGAATTAAATAATTAATAGTATATTTACTAATTGATTTAACTAATCTGAACTGATATCTCCATTTTGTAAATGTACAATTGTCTTATGCAATTCCATATCACCCAAACTACTTCCAAATTTCTTTCCGCACATTTCACATACATATTCAGACTGATTTGACCTATTCTTTTCAGTACTTAAGTCGTTCAAAATATCCACCGTTTTCGACTAATATTAGTCATAAAAGTTTATGAACATGCTACGATGGCGATCTGCATTAATTCGAAAACTATTTAGTATCAAAAGCTTGTCATGTTTTGTTACAGTGCATGTTGGTATTGGTCTAGAAGATCAAAAGACCTTTAATGAACGTACTTCTGGGTTTATGAATGCAACGCAGTTTGAAGCGGATAAAGATGTAAATCCAGGTGGTTATTATAAAGCAATCTGGGCTAGAGATGCAGCTTTTATTCTAAAAGATCAATTCTTATCAGGACACTTCAAGCCCGCATTAGACCGAATTCTTTTAATTTGGTCCAACCAGATAGGAAAGGAAGTTTCTCCATCCTTACTGTACTGCAGTAATTTCAAAAGAAAACCACTGTTATATGGCAGAGGATCTCCAGAATTAGATTTTAAGTCAATTATTGCAAATGATAATAAATTATGTGAATTTGACGGCGCCATTCCGACCACTATTTATCATGAAAAAGGATTTTGTGAAATCTATGGACAAAATCCAGATATTGACTCTACTGCACTAATGATCTATATCACTTCCTGGGTTCTAAATCAATTAATCAGTTTAAAGGAAAACAATAAAGATGTTGACGCAAATATCACTCCGCTAAAAAATGCAATAGGTGATAATGAAGGTAAAAGTCGTTTTTTAACTGTTTCCATATTTGAGGCTATTAATTTTTTAATTCCTCGTATGCTAAAAGCAGTAACGTATTTGCAAAGTAGGGATATAGACAATGATGGATTGCTAGAGCAGAAACATAATGAGGACTGGATGGATACACTTCTTAGAACTGGAAAAGTAGTATACAGTCAGGCCTGCTGGATTCTAGCTTTAAAAAAGTTGGCTATCGTATTAAGGAAATTAGGAAATCAGGATGAATCAAGAAAACTCGAAGAAATGTCAAGTAGAGCGATATCCGCTGTCGAAGAAAAAATGTGGTCCATTCAAGACAAATGTTATATTGATCAATTAGAAGCAGATATTCACCTAGACGAGAAAATGCATAATAGACTTATTACTCAAGATATTGCTTTGTATCTTATTGCATTGACAGAGGATGGAGACAAATATGCTTTTTATAAAAATATGCAAATCATTGAAAGAAATAGCCTGAAAAACCAATTTGACAATA
>DATEIH010000339.1:0-2204 GCA_035279165.1 Candidatus Nitrosocosmicus sp.
GACCCAACCGTAAACCATAATTTCGCGATTGTTTGCTACTCATTAATGGTCTTTCAGCAGGTTGTTCTTGTTTATGCTCCTTAAAACATAAGGACCATCCGTAAGCAACAACTGAGCCTATGATATAGAGTAAAGACAAGGGAACTGAATTAACAAGTCCTGGATAACTGAGTCCAACACCTGCAATTGGTAAACAGATTGTTAATGCTACGATACCAATTGTTCTTCTAGACAAAAGTAGTGCTGCACCAAATGCTAGCAAGAACATACCTGGAATTGCAACTATGGCCCATTGTGCCATAAATGAACCCAGCATTAAGAATACGCCTATAAGTATTCCAATAACAATTATCTTTCGACGTTGTTTAAGAGTTGGAGGTAGACCCATAATTGAAGCAGGTAATGCCCCAAGAAGCAGTGACAATCCAGCTTCAACATGACCGGTGGCGATAATAAAAACAAGAATTGCTGCGATCACAGCAGTAAAACGAGCATTACGCCAACTCCATATGAGATTGTTACTTTTCATGGGCCGTTGTTGCTTATTTCTGAAAAAGTATATTTATTATGAGTTTCTTGCTGTAAGTCATGTTTAATACGATTTATAATAGACGTCACAGTTTTCATCTAAATGATTAATCCCAAAAATGAAATCAATATTTAAGAAGGTCATTAGATCGAGTCGTAGGATTTTCTAAACTTAACCTAATCAATTATGACTTTTTAATTACCACAGTACCTAAACTCCATCACATAATTAATCATATTAAAGGATTTTTATTTTAATTAATTTCTGTTTGCTAGAAAAAAATATAGATCTATAACAATTTACTACGTTAAAGTTAATATACAATACTGATTTTAATACTTCAATGAAAATTAATACCATCTTTTTGCTGACTGCCATTGGGGTGTTTGCAACTTTTTCATTATTGACAATGTCGACCACCACCAACTTTAATGCAGCTGCTCAATCTAATGAAACCGAAAATAATCCAAATTTCTATGCAAATTTTACAGCTCCACCAGGATCTAATTCCGAGGCAACAGGTAATGCGACCTTCACTGTTGGGGATGACCCAAATACAATGTTGTATGTAATTAGCGGGAATGGGCTAGGGAATATTTCTCAAGTTGTTATACTACAGAGTACAGGCGGCCGTACTACTGATTTGGTTCAACCGCTTTATTATGCTCCAACTTCAGGATTATATACAAAAGGTTCTGGAACTGCGGATGGGAATTTCACATCTGATAATTTCGTGAACATACTTAAAGGAAAACCGATGACAGAATTAGTCAAAAAAATTATTGATGGAGAGGTGTATCTTGCAATAAAGACAGTTGATTTTCCACTTGGTGAAATTGCAGGAAAAATAACACCAGTAAAGTAAGATAAGCTCCAAACATTTTTTTTAATTATTTACAATTTTGAGAATATCAACTACATGCTGCAGCTTGTTTACAGACGATATTGATGCGAGTTCCGCTAGTTAATTTTTTGTTAAAGGCTTGGTTTAATGTTATTTGATCTTTTTCATTTATGATTGATTTAATACTCATTTGTGAGGACATAACTCATAACCGGTTCTAGTCACACAATAAATCAATTTACTGGATTTCGTTCTTTATGAACAAATTTGAAAGAGCAAAATAACTATGCAAAGTTTAAGGTTAATTTATGTTGATTAAATAGATTTGAAATTTTCAAGAATCATTTGAACTATGGTAATGGAAGTATTTTAGAGGAGTAATCGGTCAAATCTCATCATTTAATCGAAAATAAATACGCATGATGTAATAATAAAATAAACCAATTCTAAATTCTAATTCATTTTTGGTTGAGCTAAAAGTAAGTGAATGTATCAATAAACGAAATTAGTATTATTTGTTCATTATTTTCCAAAATAAAAAATTGTTGAAATCAAACGTGATTAAGCGGGTTCTCACCCACTGAATCACTTCTAATTTTATCTTTTTGACAATACTAGCCTTTTGTTGGCTTTGGTATTGATAACCTCGCACCAGTTACACCAGCGACAATAATTTGGATACCGACGACCAGTAGTGCTATAGATATCAATATGCCTGCTATAACAGCACCCCATATTGGAGATACCATAATTAGTATGGCTATTATAATGCTGAATATACCTGCAATTATACCAAATATTCTTGATCCTGCGTGCATATTTCTGCCAGCC
>DATEIH010000340.1:0-4144 GCA_035279165.1 Candidatus Nitrosocosmicus sp.
TGAATATTTACTAGCCACTTATCCACCTGGTCCTGATACAGACAGACTCAAAGAAGTTGTCAAGAAGATTTTGGCAAAAGAAATAGATAAAGTCCTCAAAGGAGAAAATAAAGATGTTGAAAAAAGACATAGACACTATGTTATCAATTCACCTTCTTCTGTCTATTCAAATGACACTCTAAAGAATGGTGTTTCTGAACAACAAGCACAACAACAACAACAACATCTAGAAAAATCAATTGATATTATTACCAAACCTTCAATAAGAAAAAGACTAAAAAATAATAAAAATATGATAGTTGTTGCAGTAGCGAGTGAACAACAAAGTCAAGAAAACCAAAATGAAAAAGAAAGTGAAAATAACAATATAATAATAGTTAATCGTCGGCGCAAGAAGAAGCTAATATTAGATTAAGAATAGAATGGTAATACAATAGTAATGCAATAGTAAAAGCAACACAATGACAATACAATTACAATAACCTAAGCCAATCTTTAGGATTACCTAGACGAGTACATATAGACGACAAATGTCAATAGTTTGACTACAAGCATTTCATTTATGAAAATAAATAGCCATAGTCAAATCAAAAAGAAATCAGTTAATCATTAACAAGTAAAAAATTGACCCGCCTAACCATCAAGCTTAAAAACAATTAAGTTTTTGATCTCACGTAGGTATTGGGTCTTGGTATTGAGATCTGTTATGCTATCTCAAGACCTTTATTGGCTTTCGCCAAAGCCTACACACTTTTATAAAAGAATACTATATTATGTGATTTGACCATAAATTATTTTCGAATTAGGAATTATTTGCCTTGATTTTCTATTTATTGGTAAGTCGTTTCCTTGTTCTAGACAAATACAGGACATATTCTGCTCGTACATGTTTGAATCAACAAATATTTCTGTCTATACTTAAACAATTTCGTTAATGGCAAAAGTCCAATATGAGTGGTTGAAGGAAAAACAGAACCCTGAATAACAGATATAGCTATCTGATTCACACTCTTGATTGCAAGTTCCCCAAAATAATTACCTCGTAGGTTTATAAAATTATCAAAAAAAGGTAAGAGATGTTACCGTGAGCACAACTATGTTCCTACCGAGATTATTCGTATAATACCAATGTTATTTGGAAAATAATAGATATATGATTCAATTAAAACAACATTAAAGTTTATTTTTTTGTTTTCGCCAATCAAGAGACTACAATTTATACGAATCATAGTATAGTCTAACTATGAAAGTAAACGAGAAGAAAGTTGCAATTGTGACTGGAAGTTCAAGTGGAATAGGACTTGAAACTGCGCTAATACTGGCCAGAAACGGATATTCTACATACGCCTCAATGCGAAACATGGAAAAATCCAAAACCATTATAGATTTAGCAAAGAAAGAAAGATTACCATTACAAGTTATTCATCTTGACGTCAATGATGATGTCATTATTAAGAATGCAATAAGTAGAATAGTTGAAGATGGTAAAAGAATCGATATATTGGTAAACAATGCTGGATATGGTCTTTTTGGAGCCCTGGAGGATTTATCCATCGAAGAGATAAAAGCACAATTTGAAACAAACTTTTTTGGGGTTGTACGTGTAACACAGGCAGTCCTCCCCACAATGAGAAACCAGAAAGGTGGGGGCACGATAGTGAATATTAGTTCAGTTGGAGGACAAGTAAGTGCACCTATCTTATCTGCATATAATAGTACAAAGTTTGCGTTGGAAGGCCTTAGTGAATCAATATCCCATGAATTAGGACCTTGTGGAATTAGGGTAATCATAATAGAACCAGGCTTTATAAAGACCAACATTATGAATTCTAGTATTTCTGCCAAAAAAGCCTCAGGCCAAAACTCTCCATACTATTCCACTACTCAAAGAATAGAGAAGTATTTTAAGTCAATGATGGACAATCCAGAATCATCAACTCCAGACGAAGTAGCGAAAGTAATATTACATGCAGTAACATCAGAAAATCCTCAACTAAGATTTACTGTAGGTAATGATGCATCAGCAATAATGCAAGCAAAAAGAGAATTGTCAGAATCAGAATTTCTCAAATTAATGAAACAACAATTGATGCCTGAATCACGCTGATGGATATAATAAACTAGTACGATCTAAAATTCAACTCTATATTCTACCTTATTTCTTTGATAGTGGTATCAGGGTTCGATTGGTCGTTAAAAAGTATTTGGTCTGGTTAATCCCGCTTAACAATAGATGACTCAAATACTTTTAAATTTAGAGGAATTTTTTCTATCATTGGCCTTTATTAGTATTGACAAAATACAATACCGATGACAAAATGGTAGTGGACCGATAAAAAAAGAACAATTAAGTCGATTTAGGGCCTGAAGGACGGTAACGTGATTTTTGCTTTTAATTTGGGAATATAGATGATGAATATTATCTGGTCCTTTAACAATATTTTCGTACGAATGTAACTATATCAAGAGAAAAATATTGGAAGGTATCATGCCATATAATCAGACCTATTCACTATTCAATCCTATCATAACAAAAAATCCTATAAACGCGATCAATGAAGCAGTCCCCAGTATTGTTATTGTCCATTCAGTTTTAGACAATACTTGTACTCCTCTCTACCATTCTTCTTTACTAATCCCAACATTATTTTATTATGATCTTGTCTAACATTATATCTACTTAAAGCCTTTTTCCACATTTCGACATCATCTCTTATAGCCAACGATTGTAGGAATATCTCATAAAATTCTTTTTATTATTGCCTCCTACAACTTGGGCGGATTGTATCTAGATTGTTTACTCGCAGTTATAACTCAAGAATTTATTAGGCTTATAAACCGCATGTGAAAAATAAATTATGTAGAATTTTTGAAAATCATATATAATAGACACTTTATTAGGAATATCTTTATTTTGTCTATAATAATATTCAGCATTTTACTGGTTTTCATCCAAGCAAATAGAGTTCTTTGAGGCAGTCTATGGTTAATTCAAATTTTTCAAATTAAAGTAACTGATAATATAAAAATGATGTCTTGTTCTATCTTGGCATCTGAAAGAATTCAGTCAGCACCCATATTTCCGCATGCACAAAAATAAAATTCATCTATACGAGAATTACAAAAAGGGCATAATCCAATACTGTTATAATCAACATCAACAGCATCTTTACCATAGAGCACAAAGTGATCATTTAAATCATCTGATATTTCTTTGATGCTCATTCTTAGACACTATAATAGGTTCGAACTTTCTTTAATATGTTTATATTATTATTCAATTTAATTTGTATTTACCTACTTTTGATAAAAAAATCACAAATTCTAGTTAAATAAATATAAAATTTTTATATAAATATCCATGAGTTAAAAAGCATTAGAAGGAGTAGCGGGAAGAGGCAATGCTGCTATTCACAAAAAGTTTAATCTATTAAAGTTCTATTTTTATGATTTTTAACAAGTGTTCGAGATTGCAAACGTGAATAATATTCATCACATGCACACCCTGAGTTTTTGAAATACTCTATGTTGTACCGGTGGATAAATAAGTGAAGTTATTTAGGTATAAATTCAAACATTATATTTATCAATATTCTAATTCTAAAATTGGCCAATAATGACGTTAATGACAATAATAACAATACTGATAAGCATTCAAATCCAGTTACTGTCATCGTTAAACGTAATGCTAAAAAAGATAAAATCAAAGAATTTGAGGAATGGCTTTCAGGAATTTCTAAAGAGGTCTCTAGACAAGATGGAAGTATGGGTATTGACATAATTAGACCATCTAATAATAATAGATCCAAATCTGAATACGTCATAATATTTAGGTTTAATAAGTATGAGAATCTTGAAAAATGGGAAAAATCTTCCACTCGAAAAGAGTGGTTACAAAAAAGTAACGATTTGGCTGAACCTGATTTTGAAGTGCAAAAACTAACAGGATTAGAGTTTTGGTTTACACCATATCTAAAAGAATCTTCCTATTTGATTCCGCTAAAACCTCCACCACGATACAAAATGGTGCTCGTCACTATTCCAATAATCTCTTTTATGCTCCTGACTCTAGTTCCTCAGATCCATGTTTTAACAGAAATCCTACTAATTCCTTATGCAATAAGACTGGTTATCGCTATTACGA
>DATEIH010000341.1:0-5169 GCA_035279165.1 Candidatus Nitrosocosmicus sp.
TACGTGGTCCAAGGTGTAGTTGATCCGGACATGGTCAACCGATACCTAGGAATTATAGCAAAAGGGATGTGATTACAAAAAAAATCAAGATAGTAGTCATCTTACGTGTTTAAAGTAGAAGTGTTCCTGCTTACATTCTAGAGAACAAAATTCAGACTTGCAAATGGAATCATTTTTTTCATAATTGCATTTTATTGGTTCTATATCATTGAATTCTTTATTACAAAAAGTACAAAAGCTTTCCAATAAAGGTATACCCAATTGTGTAAATCTTAAATCACATTTTCGTTTCTCTTTATACCAAAGAATCCGATTAGATGATTTTTCAGAATAAGTCATTACAATATCAAAGGCTTCATAAAATCCACCAGCCATAAATTGCCTGTAATATATTTTATTTTTTGAATGAGTTTTAAAAAATGAAACGACCCAGTATTCTAAGGTTGGTTCATAGTCTGATACACGATCCATCATTTCATAACCTGGGCATTATGATCCAATACTCTCCTTATCCCTTAATATTTCCAATCCCCTTACATATCAAATAAGCAGCCACGTACTCTGGGAGGGTATTTATTCCAGTTTTTATGCCGAATTGCTTTCCTTTCAGTGATATTTTGATGTCTAATTTTGATTCAATTTCAACGATAGAATCTCCGATAAAACATGCATCCACAGATGGATTGAATGAATCCAAGTCTTTGCAAAAAGCTTTGATCAATCCACTCTTACTGTTAATGGAGCCCGAGAGTCGGAATATTCGATGAATGTCCAAAGTGACATTCGGATCGATTTTTGCAGATAGGTCAAAAATATGGCTACTAATAATATCATGGATGCTGTTACTATTTGAATCTCGCATGCTGGTGTATTTCTTGACAAATTTGTCATCAAGCCGATGGTTCTGAATTGGTAGATGAATGGAATCGAGAATTCTTTTTCTCCAACCCTGGTAATAAAGAATCTTATTGTGCATCGGAACAAATACTCCTTCGGTGTTTTTTCTAATACCTAAATTCTCAATCATGTATCCTTTACACATTAAATATTGTACAATGGCATTTCTTTTTTTACCCGATGCACTGTAAAAATTCTTATCAGTAACATGAATGTGATATCCGTTGTTGCCCGAAAAATAAACTAATATAAAATCTTTATCAATCCCAAAATCATCACAAAGTATTTCTATTAGCTTTTTCACCTCACCATTTAAGGATTTGATACATCTTTTGCAAGGTATATCAATCATTTGTAATCGGATACCATTACAGGATTCACAAATGGAAGCGATACCTTTAGAAATAAATCTACAATCCTTACACAAAGTTAAGTTATGTCTTTGAGCACAATCTAAATGAAGATCCTTCCCATCAATATCAAATATAAGATCAGACCCGATCCAGCCTTTTTGATCGATTTCCGCCTCTGGGTTTTGATATCTGGCAGAGGAATAAAAGATATCAGATGGAGAAAATTTTATTATATAAGCATATAACTCTTTCTTATCGTTAAAGGCTAAATGCCTATGGATTTTTCCGTCAAAAAGTCTAAATCCAAATTCATGTTCATTTATCAACTCATCCACTTCAAGTTGTGAGTAATGATTAAAGTAATATCTCCTAAATACTCCTTCAAGCCAATTCTTATTCTTGTCATCTGGTTGGGCATTTTGGTATTTGGACTTTGACATATATTTGTCCTGTTTTAAGGAATCGTTTGCATCAAAAGATAACGCATCTGACATACTACTTATCCGATTTCTTTCTAACTAGCTGAATAGGATTGCTAATTCCCTGACATATTTGCGTCTCATAGCATAAATTTTCTAGCTTGATCTTTTCACAGGAGGGAACATAATATTTTTTAGAACCACCTTTTTTTCCTGCAAGATGTTCCAACTGATACCGTGTAATTTTTTCATCGAAATCTGGTAATCGTTTGAAAAGATCTAACATTTCCTCTAGCGTTTTATTCGAATAAATTAGAAATGTACCCAAAAGCAACCTTGCAGGATGTGATAAATTCTCACCTTTGCTTATCTGATCATATAAATGTTGAATGCATGGTGGGGTAACTGTTTTGTAAACAGATACATTGAAAGATGGATGCATTTGTTCCCATCGAATTTTAGTAGATTTTGAAATCTTCAGTATGGTATCTGGGATCTTATCAATACTCATCTTTTTGATCCTATCAATTATCAGTAAATATAGTTCATTTCTAAATAACCTTACTATGTCATTTCCATCTAAATACACAAATCCATTGTGAATAGTCCTATTGACAAGATTCCATTCTTTCTCTTGAAATGCAATTGGGTGATCCAAATAATCAGAGATTCGGATTTTGTAAAAGTTATAAACATTTTCTTCTAAAAGAATTTTAGTACTAAATAAATCCTCAAAAATCTTGTAAAGTATCAGTTTAATAGTTTTATCATCCCGGTTAGATGTATTCAAATCTGACATAAGATACTTTTCAAATCTCATTGATTCCAATAAAGCAAATTTTTTAGTGACTGCTTCAATTGAAATAGATTTGATAAATAACAATGAAATAAGAAATATGATAACCTCTTCTTGTACTATTGTTTCATGTGTTTTGTCATAATTAATTTGATATTCATTTTTTCCAAAAAATAAATATTGTTCTATTTTTTTATTGGCCCTGTCTATAAAATGGAGATAATCTGTATTTTCAAGATCTTCGAGTTTAAAATCATATTTAATAATATACGAAAATGCCTCTTTTAAGAAAGGATATTTAGCCAGATCCTTATTGCCAAATTTTACCACCAAATTGTACTTGGTGATATAATACATTAAAATTAAATAAAATTTTCTATGGATTAAACAATTAAATTTAGAACATGTTATCAAAAGATAGGTATATGGAAAAATTACAACTTTCAAACTCTTGCAAGAATTTAAAACACATAGAATGTGATGACTGCATGTGTAATTGTCATTTGCCCGGTACTATGGAAAACCTCGCAAGAAAAATATCAATGCTAGATAAAACAGATCCAGGATTTGGAGAGACTATTTAATAACTTATTCTAGTCGATCTGCCTTAGATAAAATTGCCTGACGATCACCTCTTGCGGGCGGGCATAATAGAAATTCGAAATCAAGTAAAGATCGATTCATCACTACTTTTATCATCAGGTTTGGTTAGATTAACACTAGTTTCAGATGTGGACCAAAATTTGGGATATGTGTTTGGTTTCATAACTATTCGCTTTATTTGGAAGCAAATTCCCTTCTTTTTACTCAGAAATTCATCAAAGTCTAATACAGAAATACCCAGTCCAACGATTTCTCCCTTTAGTGAATAGATACCCACTAGATCGCCCTTTTTTAGGTTTTGAGGAACGGACACTATGCCTGGCAATGCTAACTGTGCGCCATGACATAGAGCATCAATCGCGGTGTCTCTAATAGTTATTGCCGGAATATGAGTCATAGCCATTTCAATTGGTTGTATTATTCTTCTAAGTTTCTCTTCATTTGCGGTTTCTTTATGTAACTGAAATGCGTCTACAAGATCATGTAATTTTACAAAGTCAGTTTCATCTACAAAATTACACACCTTAGTTCTCCGTAATTCTATCATTGAAGCTCCAACTTCAAGGACTTCCCCTATATCGTAAATGAGTTTACGAATATATGTTCCGGATTCGCAGAATGTTCTTAATAATAATAATCGATCAAATTGATCCTGTAACTCCAGTTCGTAAATAGTCCTAATACGTGTTTGACGTTTTACAGATGATCTTTGGGGTGGCTTTTGATATATTGGACCTGTAAATTCATTTAATACTTGACCAAGTTTCTCATTGGAAACGTGACTATGAAGTCTAGCCAAGGCAACATATTCCTTTGGCCCCATTAGTAGCACTGGGACTATTTTTGTTCCTTCATCTAATCCTATAGGTAGCAATCCGGTTGTTCCCGGGTCCAAGGTACCACTATGGCCTGCTTTATCTAAGCCTAGTATCTTCTTAACGTACGAAACGATTTCGTGACTTGTATTGCCAGGTGGTTTGTCCAATAAGATAAGCCCATAACTTAACAATTGAGCAATAGGTCTGTTGTTAGGATAGTATCCAAATTTCTCATCAGACGTTCCATCATTTATTTTTATCAGGTTATCTAATTGGGGGAGATTAAATTCCATTAATTTTCGTCACCTCTAAATATCATGCTACTCAAGATGAACTTATTACGTTCTCTACTATGTTTTTTGAAATAATAATCAAGGATTCTAAAGACAATATATCAGTATTCATGGCAAAGTCGAATACATCAAGCTTTTCCCCAAATTCGAACTGATATAGTTTTTGATAAATTAACTTATTTTCAATATCCCTACGTTGAACTATTTTCTTGGCAATATTGATATCAATCTTGTCCCTCATTGACATACGTTTAGATCTATTATCTACAGATCCGTGTAACCAAATATTTATTGTAGCATCTGATATCCATGGTAACGTATAGCTTGTAATGACGACGTTTCCTTCTTTGACAAGTTCTATCAAACGATCATCTACCTCTCGGTCAAAGTTAGGATTATTATTGCGCTCTTTCATAAATTTAGCTGCCTCTTCAGTATCCCACCAATCATGACTAAGTGAAGATGAGTAGCCGCGTTCATAAGCCATCATCTTTAATATATCACCACCATTCCACAGTTTTAGATTAAAATCCTTTGCTAGATTCTCAGCAATCGTAGTTTTTCCTACCGCGGGCCATCCAGAAATTACAATACTCATCTTGCGATCCGCATTGTGCTCACTTTTCTTAATATCATTAATTTGATTTGATCCCATTTTTAACACTAAAACTAGATTTTGGTCAATAGTGGCCTATGTATATATAAAGCTATCAATGAATTTTTTCATTCCTCATTTACCTAATATGACCTTACAAATATCATCGGTAGTCTTTTTAATCTCATCGGTATTATTTTGTATGATATAAAAAGGGCAGCCTGAAATTATGGAGCTTGAGGATATCATGCTCTCAGATAACCTTAAGTCATCGCTAATACGGTCAATGGAAATTAAATCTCTCTGTCTACTATTATCATCAGTCCTTCTTTTATGAATCTCTTCTGATTTTGCTGTAATTAGAATCAAGTGTGAAGGATTTATTATACTTAATA
>DATEIH010000342.1:0-3617 GCA_035279165.1 Candidatus Nitrosocosmicus sp.
ACTACCAATATCAAAATAATCTTCCTTTCATCTTAGGCAATGAAAGAGGGTTGATGTACTCACAACTAACAATATCTATTATACAAATCTTTGACAACTATGTACTTTGAATCCCTCTCTTACTAAAACAACTTTATAAAGGGCTACCAACCAAATCTATTATTTAACTTGATTGATTGCTAAGTTGATTTCATTTCCAAATAAAGTTTCTTTAAATTTAAGATATTATAAGTAAAATCGGATCGATTAAGTTCAATTATACTATTTCTAATTTTCAATTTTTGATTCAATATTTTTATTATCTTTCTTTCTACTATTCTTCTGCCTCCATTAATTGCATCTTCCAAAACTTCATCAAGTATCTGTGGATTATCTACTGTATCTTCAAGATGTAAGGAATGTTTCTCCTCCAAATAATTAATAACTATTTCCGAAACTTGTTTTCCAAGAATTTCAAACGATTCAATGATTGCTTGATGATACATTTCTTTGAATAAGAGTAAGTTTTTGTTATCAGAATTCTTTATTTTCGTTATTGATTGCTCTTGTTGGATTTTGTAGATTGTATAATCTTTATTTTCCTTTTTGATATCGTCCGTATCTAACGATGAGCTTGTAATTTTTTGGTTTTCATTAGAGTCATTATTATAGTCTTCCTGCATACGCTAAAACCTCCATATACCATTAAATTGAAAAAAATAGTACAAATGTCGTAATTCTTTTGTTATAAATGAATATCTAAGAATGTCTGTGTCAAATACATTAGATTCCGTTTTATCAAGAATCGATTTATCATCCACATTTAACCAAGCAAGAGTTTTTAGCGTGCTTATGACACCTCGATACCTTTTTCTGGCACTATTTTAAATTGTAGAATCGAATTATCATGCTGCGTTGATCTCATTTTAAGTATTAGCAAAGATCTTCTTATCTTCCTATCTAACTCTTCGAATTTTAATAAAATAATATTTTGTACGATGGAAGATATTTTCCTATTTGAGATGTCATAATCTGTCAATGAAGTTGTTAAAAATGTAAATATGGCTGTTATTTCATGAACTTGACAGAGGTTTATGAGTCGTTTTACTAAATAATGAATGTCCTCAGGATACATGGTCTCTAAGGCTGAAATGCTATCAAATACAATTCTATATGGCTTTATTTTATCGATATCTTGTTTTATTAATAAAATCAATGCATCTAGATTAATTTCCTCTGGAAGTATATTTCGTAAGAATACTTTTCCATTATTTTCACTTTCTTTAATATTGTATCCAAATTTATACGCATTACTTCGTATCTCTTCTACTGACTCTTCAAGTGAATAAAGTATTCCAGTTTCATTATTTCGTTCTGCTCCATCTAATATGAATTCTAAACCCATGGTTGTTTTGCCGATTCCAGAAGGACCTAATAGTGCAGTCACCGTTCCTTTAAGTAATCCTTTGCCAATCTTTTCATCTAAGCCTTTTATTCCTGTTGATATTCTCGAAGATGGTATCGGATAGAGAAAACTCAATGGTTGTTTTTCATATATTATCATACCTTTATCACTAATATTGCAAATATGAGGTTCTCTGTTTATTGACGTTCCTCTCATCTTCATCACCTTCAATATGATAGGAATCGTATTCGACGTTCCATATTCTAATTTGATTATGCCATCTACGACGAATTCTTCGATACCCGATCCGATAGAACTACTTCCAATTGAAACCTCTGATATCATCATTGATGTTATATCTTCTGTTCTGAAAATTTTTCCTAGCACCACATGCAGTGCTATTCGAGCTTCATTAATATCTCCAAATGATTGAAAAATTGTGGATAAAGAATCAATTACTATTCTTTTGGCATTCAATTCACGTGCAGCTGATAGAATTTCTTCCAACGCTTCTTGCATACCATCTTTGGTGACTGCTGTAAAATCCAAATAAAGAAATTTTTGCGCTCCCTCATATTCATCAAAATTCATACCTAATCTGGCAGTATTAGTTAAAAACTGAAGTCTCGATTCACTAAATGAGACGTAAATACCATTTTCATTGGTTTGGAACCCATTATATAGAAAATGTGATGTTAATACTGTTTTTCCTGTTCCTGGATTTCCTGCTATCAAAATATTAAATCCTTTAGGTATTCCTCCTTCAATTAATGGATCGAGACCTAAAACACCAGTAGAAATTCGTGAGAATGTCAACTTTTTATAAAGTGAGTATAAATAGGTTTGAATAAATAGTTTGGTTTTTTTATTCAAATATTGATATATCTTTCATAATTATCATCAAACTAATCACAATGTTCCAAAAACACATTCATTTGCAATTCATCACTATCCGAGGAAAGTTTTCTTGAAAATGTAATTACAGGCCAATTTTTTTGAATTTTATTAGAGGGTGGGATTGTAGTTTAAAACAAGTCATGTAGATAATTCCATATAATACTCTCATAACGTAATATGATTTAGTCAAAAAGCAAAGGTAAACTGATATGAAATTTCGTACTTCGTTCCACCGTGTAAAATTATTTAATTCGAATAACTGTATTTTTGGATTCTGTTATACTTCGGCATATAACTATATTAAGAGCAATTTTAGTGAGATAAATAATCAATTCAGCAAATTATTAAAGATTAATTGAGTGCTTATATTTTGATATCTAAAAAACTCTGGATAATTAGAATAAAGAAAGAATGAGAAGTAGGATAGAAATGAGGCAGGCAAAATGCTTCTCATGGGATATATGTCGTCACTCATACCTCATTTCTATATAATGACGTCTCGCTACTCTTCAGATGGATACTTGAGTAAATGAATATGTATAAAATAGTATTTAATGATAATATAGACATCTAGGAGTAGGACGGCATTCACCCGTTTATCGATTATTAAAAATCTGATTCAGGAACTAATTTGGATAATTTCTTATATTGTTTCATAAAGTTATATTCTTCTAAGTTAGTGTATATTTTTCAATCCTATGCGGATAGTGACTTTAACTCATAGACTCTATGCGATTAACAGCCACGGTAGATTCAATCATAGATGTATGACCCAAACTTTTGACTTCTTAATTAAGATCATTTTCGTGGTAATTGCCATTGATGCATACGGAGTCAAAAGCAGGATTTATAATTCATCCAAGTATATAATTTATTGATGAAGAGCATCGCTCGGTTGGTTAATTAGGGCAATCTTAATCTCGATCTTCAATGAAAAACTATAGTTAGGAGTATGAAAAGCTGCCAATCACTAATCATCACAACCATAATCATTTCCTTTTCAATATCAATTCTTACATCATATTTTGTAACTAACAACAATCATTTACAAACCACAAGTGTTTGCAAAATAGATTGCAATAATATTTCTCGCCTTCCAGCCTTTATTAGTCCGGTAAATTTGACAGGTATCGTGATAGGTAGCACCGTGGACGCGAAATACGATACTCATCTCACTACTCTTTATAAAACAACACAAATGCCTGAAATTCATGGATTTTATGATATTGTTTCTACACAGGTTAGCAAGATGAATAACAATAATTTGATCTTAACTATTAATCTGGATGATGATCCAAACAAAAATAAGAAATATGAAACAACATATGTTTGGTTA
>DATEIH010000343.1:0-2752 GCA_035279165.1 Candidatus Nitrosocosmicus sp.
TATATCACTTCCATGGCCGTCGGCAACTGACATAACTATAGTATCAGAGTTGTGAGATTGTTTCCATCGGATTGAATCTTGATTTGAGTAACCAGTTAGAGAATGTAATGCTCCCATTACACTTTTGCTGTACACCAACCACTTTTTTGATTTTGATGTTATACACTTGTCGATGATTTGTATACTATCAATTTTAGACATACAACTGTTACATCCTTAGTAGCAAATCATACCCTTAGAAGTACCAAAGTCTATTAAAGTACCCGGCACTAGAGAGAAACTTTGATTTGAATAAATTTCAATTACTTCACCATTAGGATTGTCAACTTTCCACGGATGTGTAGAAAGATTCTTCAATCCCCAAACCCGAGGATCAGCAGGATGTCTCGAGACTTCTGCTACTGGACTAGAGAAATCATATTTGCGGTCCGGATCTATGTGATGAAGAAATAATTTGGTGTTATGATTTAAGACAACAAACAATCGGTCATCAATTCGAATATTCAAAATGTAAGTATTCTTAGTTCTACATTTTGGATTCCAACAAAGAGGATTGCTTTGTACCCCCTCAATAATACCGCTCTGTTTGGATACCTTCCTGTCAGAATTAATGCCCCCCAAATGCATAGGCATTCTTAATTTTTCAAGAACCAAAGAATCGTTAGCAAAAAAATTTTCAGATCCACATTGTCTGCAATAATATATAGAATCTCGTAACGCGAGCAGTGCAATTTGCCATTCAGTTTCTCTGACCCTCCCATGCATTGGGTCCTTAATACCTGTGGTAAAGGCTCTTATGAAAATTCTTTTAATAAAATCGGGATAAATACTCCAAAATATTAAGGCATTTGCATGAAAAACAGGATCGGGATAATTGGAATCATCACTTGGATCAAATATGAAAATCGGTTCAAATCCGTAGAGCTTTGACATCGAAGGCAAATCAAGGCTTTTGATAGAACTTTCAATTTTACCTTCTAATGGATGGTTTAAAAATAAAATATAGAATAATATTATTGCTAATGAATATAAATCGGTTTGTGTATTTGGTAACGCGTTTTCAACTATTATTTCAGGGGCCATAAATTTAGGTGTACCTATTACGTTACCTTTGTTTTCTCCATTTATTACAATATTATCAGTATCTCCTATGCGTATTTCTCCATTTTTAGGATCAAAGTAAATATTATTCAGTGATAAATCCTGATAGCAAAGGCCTTTTGAATGCAATAGATGAAAATTTTGTACTAATTCGTAGCAGGCGGTCAGCAATGCTTTAAAAGAAGGATCGATTTTCCTTGACAGCCATAAACTAAAACTTTTAAATCTTGATTCCTTCATGGACATTACGTATCCGAAGCCTTCTTTTTTTGAAGTTTCTACTAATGCTAGGGGCCAAAGAAACCTATTACTTGGAGATTCTTTTTGAATTAGAGATTTGAGTATATCGTATTGCTCTTTTGTAGCCATGGAAGGAAAATACCACTTTAGAACGAGTGGGGTATTATCAGGGCTGATTAGTGCATACACCTTGCCTTGAGTACCCGAACCCAATTCTTTTTCAATATTGCATACTAAGTTTAGACTGTTTATGTGGACTGGCTCTCCCACCTGAAACTCGTGAGTAGTGTTCACTTGTTTGGCCTTTGAAATCAAAATTATTTACCACACATCGGTAGCTCCCGAAATCATTTCAGGAGGTTTAGGTATATCAACATTCGAAATAGAGCCGTCATAGAATTTTTGTTGGCTTTTGGGTCTGGCAGAAGCTGTCTGAACGACCGTTGAAACCCATTTTATATATTTTGTTAGTGATTCTGGATTTCGGGCCA
Organism: Candidatus Nitrosocosmicus sp.; assembly: GCA_035279165.1. Classification (GTDB taxonomy): domain Archaea; phylum Thermoproteota; class Nitrososphaeria; order Nitrososphaerales; family Nitrososphaeraceae; genus Nitrosocosmicus. The sequence goes on from DATEIH010000343.1 coordinate 1,833, forward strand.
ATAGTGGTTGTCTTTCACTATCTCCAATAAACCTTTGAAGAATATCCATATTCGCATCCTCGCCAATTGCGATAGATACTCGGATAGCTTTTCTACCCCATGGTTGTGACAATAATGTTTCTAATCCATCTTTAAAATTATCAGTGGGTTGTCCATCAGAGAGCAATACTAACACTGGTGGTAATCCTCTTGCTGTCATTGGAGGTATATGCAAGATTTCAGAGAGTAAAAGAAAGGCTTGGCCTAAGTCAGTTTCACCTTTTGCCTCTATATCAGTCCATTTGAATTCATTTACATTTGTAGGTGGAATAATCCATTGTGCGCCTGTGGAAAACTTTAACGCGCTTATTAATAGATTCGCTTGAATATTATTTTCAGATTCTCTTTGCATGTGAGGTATTGCTTCTTTGATAGCATAATTCAGGGCTTGGATCTTTCCATCATCCCTCATTGATCCCGAGCAATCTACAATCCATATAAAATGTAGTTCTCTTTTTGAAATTTCACCGCCTGGAAGAGTCATAAAAATCAAAAAAAATTAGATGGATAATATTTATAACAATTTCACCTAATAGTATATTAGATTTCTTATGATGAATTATTTTTAATAAATAACCAATGTATTGTGATATAAAAAAAAGGAAAAAAATGATTATTTAGCAAAAATATTGTTTCAAGACTAAAATGGATACATGATTCTTATGAACCGTTTCAATGGATCTTAGAATGCATGTATATAAACTAATATTATCCTCCATGAACATGTTTCGTACTATTTTCAAGTATTTTCAAAGTTAAAGATCATATTCTTGAGAATTAAGAAGAAATTAATGCAAAGGTAAGACGGTTCGAAACTATAAGACAACATAAACCGACGAAGAACTAATTAATTATAATCCTTCACATACAAATAATATTCC
>DATEIH010000344.1:0-3148 GCA_035279165.1 Candidatus Nitrosocosmicus sp.
AGAATATGATTACCTTTGCATCAAATTCAGATACATTAGTTGAAGTGAAGGAAAAAGGTTACCGATAGAATAATTGGCAAAAGTCTATTCTGATAGAAGAACTATATCTCTAGTATGTTTTCAATTCGGTTGTTTATATCATAGTCAATGCTTACGTCTAACAAAAACTTTAAAATCGGTTTAACTTAGTCGGATATATAATGAAATAATATTGCAACAGTTTCCCTACATTCAAATCTATTAGAATCGATATTTTTTGTTAATTGCGTAAAATATCTATTCCAGGCATCTCATCTCCAGCCAAAAATCGCAGTGAAGCGCCTCCTCCTGTAGATACATGAGTTACTTCCTTCTCAGAAACCCCAGAGATCTTCATAGCCTCGAGGGTGTCGCCTCCCCCAATTAGGGTTTTTACCCCTCTCCAATATGCCAATGCCATACTTACAGCAACGCTCTTAGTTCCGTTAGAAAATATCTCTTTTTCAAAATACCCCATAGGTCCATTCCAAAAGATTGTACCCAAGCCATTATTATGAATTTCAAAGCTAAACTTTTGAATGGTTTTATCTCCTATATCAAATCCTTTCATGTTCTTGGGAATTTCTGCTTCTACAATACTGTATTGACTACTGTCATCAGAAGAGGCTACCTTATGGTCTATCGGTAGAATAATTTTATCGCTATGTTCTCCCAAGGCCTTGGTGACCCAAGGTAAGTAGTTTTCTTCAATAAGAGAATCTCCAACAGAAAAGCCTTTTGCTTTAAGGAAGGTATATGAAGCGGCCCCGCCTATGAGGACCTTATTAGCTTTCGGTAAGAGATGGTTTAAAGCTCCAATTTTATCCTTAATTTTCACACCTCCAATTACCAAAGTAAAAGGGATTGATGGATTTTCTCTCAAGTTGGTTAAGTATTGTAACTCTTGAGCAAGATTAAAACCAGCAATTCGAGTGTCAAAATACTTGGCGGTTCCATATGTAGAAGAGTGCTTCCTATGGGATGTGCTAAAAGCATCGTTTACATAAATATCAGCATAATTAGCAAGTTTTTCAGAAAATATAGGATCATTTTTTTCCTCCTCAGAGTAGAATCTCAAATTTTCAAGCAACAATACTTCGCCATTTTTCAGACCATTTATGAGATCTATTGTATCCTTGCCAATACAATCAGCAGAAAAAGTAACTCCGGCATTAAAGGAGGATAACATCTCACCCAGTTTTTTGGATACAGGTCGTAAAGAATATTTTAACTCCTTTCCAGAGGGTCTGTCTAGATGGGATGCTAGAATAACTTTGGCACCGCGTTTTACGAGATATTCTATAGTTGGAATGGCAGATCTTATTCTATAATCTTCACTAACAGCATTATCTTTAACCTTTACATTAAAATCAACTCGAACAAATATTCGCTTATTTTGATAAAACTGATCGTCAAAATCTGTAATGAATTTAATCTGTCCCATAAATCAGATAAAATTTATTCGTTATAAAATATTTGTTGTGAAATATCGTTCCACGATAGATAATCGAATCAATAAGATCAATAATATAGTCAACTTATTTCAAAAACAAAATACGCTATCGCATGTCGAATCGATCCAGTGCTAAAACCTTGGTTTTATATTGTAATGCTAGAACAAGTCCTTATTCATTCCCCGTTTCTAACGCACTGATACACAGAAATAGTTTGCTACTAGGTTACTATGATACCAATACTTATATCTAGTAACATACATAATGTTGGATATAAGATTATCCTTTGAAAACAGCGCATACAGCATTTCCAGTCCTTTAAGGCGTATGATTGTGAAGACTAGGTGGTCATTTTTTAGTCATATAAATAGGATATAATATGTCTTAGGTATAGGTGCTCTTGAGGCGACATCGTTTTTTACAAAAAATTAATTAAAAAAAAATGGACTTGAAGACATATGGCCAAGCAAGGACGATGTCAAATGCATATCAATGGCTACCAGGATTTATAGCCCTGTCAAAGCACTAGGGCATTTGCAACACAAGCATACTTCTTAAGTATTTGTGATTATAGAGTAATCATAGTCAATTTGTCAGACTTTAATTTCATTAGTTTTAAAAGTGAGACACTAGAGACACCATTTTTGAATTAATTAACCAAATATTTACTATATATACGCAAACTGCTTTATATAACAATGGTTTAACCCTTCCTCTTGAATGAAAGACGAAGTGGGAGAAACGAATATCAACTCTCCGTTTGATTTAATTGTCGAAATATAGTAGCAGTATATAAAAGCTACTAAAAGAGATCCATAGATGGTATAATTTACATCTTTTTAGCCTATTAATACTAAAAATAATAAAAGACGCTATATTATTGAATAATTTCGAAGCTCATAAGTACATTACCTGACAAAATGAGGGGTTTCAGTATACCAAAAACCAATTAATCTTATTGGAGAATCAGTTTTAAAATCAAACCTGGTTACAAATTTAGCTTTATCAATAGACTCTGCCCCCCTATTAGACAATTGTAATTGCTCGATATAACCAGATTGCCAATTCGCTAACAATACATAAATGTGTAAAATGGTTGGAAATACCAATTATTTGGGATGTAGCAAAAACGTATTTGTTACCTAGTTTAACTGGATAATTTAGGGTTTGACTGTTTTTTGATTCGCTTCGATTTTAATGTAATCAATAGCCAGATGTATCGTTTAAACCAAGGTTAATTATTAATTACTAAATTCAGATATCCTTTTGTTTCTCTTGAGGATAATCTTAGAATTTGTAATTTTCAATGCAAATTCACCTTCTTACCCAATAAAACGTATTTCAACTGGCAGAACAAGGTGTCCATCCAGAGGCTTTTTTTCAAAAAGAATTTGAAAATTATAAATATAGACTATAGACAAGCCAATTTGAGGGTTGTGCCCTATTCTTGTCTATCGTGTGTGTTCAATCTTGGACCTTTCAGCTATAAAGCTTCAAACCATACAATAAAAAATTGAGTGAATGAATAAGTCTAATCCATGCCACTTTCTTTTTTAAAGAGTGTCCTTTTTGATTGGAGTTATTTTGGTAATAGTTGGACATCCCACTTTACTTGAAGCCACCTTGAATGCCTTTTTAGCTAATTCTAAGTTTTCTTTCATAACATGGGCTTCATA
>DATEIH010000345.1:0-4309 GCA_035279165.1 Candidatus Nitrosocosmicus sp.
TATCCACCTCAAATTGAGCAAGTACAGCATCCTTTCATGTTGAACCAAACAGTCAATAGTAGCAATGAAAAACATGTTGGTAGCTTTAATCAAACATTAAACTACTAATTTTGTACCTGAAATAATTATTAATCAATCATATCGGAAATCTATGAAGTTTTATTCTGATGTTTAGATGAGAAAGATATGAGTCTTTTATCCAAATTACTGACTTGCTTATAAACCATCTATAAATGATTTTAATCAGTATGGTCTTTAGTAACCATAAAACAACAATGCAAACTGCAAGAATAAAATAAAAAATTCCTTTACAAGATACAGATTATTTTAGTTGAGTTATTTAAATTTTTATACATATAGTCTTTCAGTGTCGACTAAAAAAGAAAATACAGAAAATCTACAAAAGAAATTGGGTGAAGTTTTAGGCTTAGAACGTGCAGCTCAAAAAGCAGTGGATGAATTAATATCAATGAAGCTATTAAAGTCTGATTCTAAAAATGAGGCTAAAGAAATCCAAGGAGAGGCAAGCAATCATGAGGAAAAGGTTCAAGAAGTAATAAATATTTTTTCTGAAGATAAGAATATTAATTTAGATGTAAATAAAGTAGAGGAAAGTGCCAAAGAAACAGAGGAAAAAGCTACCAAAATAATGAAAACCTATCTAGGAGAGGAGCCAGATACATCCGAAGCATTGGAATTCCTATGTTTAGCAGAAGGTGGCGAAGTTTCTCATTATGAAGTGCTACAGGCTATTTGTGAAAACTTTGATAATAAAAAGGCGATAACAACTGTAAAATCTATCCTAAAAGAAGAACAAAAACACCTTTCTCAATGTATCCAAATGGCAAAATCAGCAGTTTCATAATAACAATCTTGAGTTGCAGCTTTTTTACATGCAGAAATGACGGTTAATAAATATATTAAGAAGGCTGCATCTTATTTGACTTTTATTGGCTAGAAACTAATCTAATATTAACTTCTTTTTCTTGCGGTGCTGTTATGCTTTATTTCCTTGTAGTCAAGCAATAATTTTTCTTAACGTGTTATTCTTGGATCCTATTAAAAATCTGATTTATCAGTGTTTAGCAATTAAATTAACTATTAATTTATTATTTCATGATCAAATACATAAATATAATTGAAAGATTTATTCCAACGGACCAAATTATTCATTATTCCAAACTAATTCTTTTGCGTCATATGTAGCAATATAACCGCAGTTAGAACATCTCTCTTCAGTAGTAGATCCTTGAGATCTAGCAGTTTTAAGGTCTTCTTCTTCTGCAAATACTATTCCTTGTATTCTAAAATCTCTTCCGCATTTTTTACATTTTGTTCTTGCATTCATTCCACTATACATGAATATAGAAAAAACGTTATATAACTAATGAATTGGATGCTATTGAATGATATTTGAAATCTACTGGGTGATGGCCTCATAATTCATTGTCACTATCAGAGATTAAGCCAAGCCTTAATTAATTAATAAGTGCTGTATACTCTAAAATAGAAAACCTGACTGGAATTCTAGTGGCTATATGATGGTAAGAACCATCTGTCATTAGGTGGTTTGTATATGTATCAGTGTGGATTTATTTTCACAATACATTTAGAAAAGAATATAATATTCTTTTTTACTTAAAGCAATGGATATTCCTAAATGTAGTACTATATTAACTATTTCGGTAAGATATACTGATGAAAAATCTTAACAAATGCCTTATTGTTGGAATATTATCCATTTCCATGATGATAATACCCAGTATAAGCAATGTTTCAATCTATGAAGCACTCTCACAATCACAATCAGCTACAATCCAAAATAAAACAGGGGCTGATTCCATACAAGTTACAAAGCCACAAGTAGGACAACAGTTTATTTTTAATGATAAAAGTAAACCAGCTAATGATCCACAAAAATGCGCTGCATTAGCTGAGGTAGTTAAAGGTAAAGCTCTTCCTGATTATAATTTGTGCGACGTGGTAGTATACAGACAAGCACCTGCCATTATGAGACACGATGGACTAGTACTGAACAACTTTTCAGGAATTGGTCATTATATAGAAATGGTATCACCCGCACTCAATACTACAAGCATGTATCAAGGCAATAGCAGTAGCGGTGGTGGCAACAATAACAATACAACAAATAACACCAAAGCAGCATTTGGAGAGTTTGCTTTGATTGATTCAGAAGTTGTCCCTGTCAGAGAAGTAATGAATAAATACAATTGGACAGAAACAGCGCTGCATCATCACATGTTAGGTGAAACTCCAAAGATATTATTCTTGCATTGGTCCGTAACGGGTGATGCCAATGAATTGATCAAGCAAGCTAAAGAGATGATAGAGCAAACTTCAACATACCAAGAACTTGGACCAAACAGCAAGACTCCTTCGTCGGCAGGTCCATAAATCCTATTTTTTTTTATTGTCGACTCCTAACGATTCTGTAAAATTGTCTATAAAGAATTTTTCATACTAATCGATCAGTTTTTTAAATTCATTGCGTCACTATAATAACAGATATTAGTTCTGTCCATACATATACCTGAAATCGAATATGGATTACCAATTCGAATAGCCCTTTAATTATTATACTTAATCAGATGTCCTCACTATCAATACAGACTATCTATATCTGTTAGTAAAACAACGAAAATAAATAAGATTAATTTATACTCGGAGCATGAGGAAACAAAGGAAAAATGTTAGAACCTGAAATACATCTGATCTAGAAAATAAGACAATAGTATAATGTAACATACTACTACTACTAGTATTGCAAGTAAATTTTGTTTATTAAAGTACTAGCGGAATGGACATTGCAGATTTCCATCTCTCATAAACTTCAGCATCATTGATATCCTTACTGATACCTTCATCTTAACATCAATAACAATCAGCTGGTGACTACACCATCATAACCATGATATTCCGAAGCTGTAAATGATAACTATTACCATTTTAAGTACTAATGTGTTTATGTATTTATACTATGTTCTACACCTCATTCCATGAGTTCAAATATAAATTCAAATATAGATTGGAATGATACTATTAAAAAAGAAGCTGAGGGTATTAACGGCGAAGATTTTGGTGAAGTTCAAAATGTATCAAATGGTCTTGTTTTAGTCCAAAAGGGCATTGTTAATAAAGAAAGGTTTCTTATACCACAAGAGCTGGTTGAGAGTTATGACGGCGATATATTGAGATTCAGATTATCTGGGGATGAGCTTGAAAACAAATATCGTGAAGGAGCTGATTCAACAGCTGTAAACGTAGAGCACGTTAAACCAGCACAGAGGGTTGCAGAGACGGGAGAGGAAACAGAAGAAACGATCCCCTTAAGAGAGGAAAGACTTAACATATCAAAAGATGTCCAAGAGCAACAGGCTACAATAACAAAAGAACCTGTCACTGAAACAAAGACTGTACAAGTGCCAGTGACTCACGAAGAAGTATCAATTGAAAGAAGGACTCCATCTGGTGGAGAGGGACAAGTTGCTTCTGAAGGGCCAGTCACATCTACAGAGGAAATAAACATTCCTTTAAAGAAAGAAGAAGTTGAGGTAAACAAAACGCCATATGTAAAGGAAGAGGTGACAGTCAAAAAGAAGCCAGTTACTGAGACAAGAGAGGTAACAGAGGAAGTAACTTCTGAAAGGATCAGTACAGAAAATTCACAATAGAGAACGAATCATACATGGTCTTTTTTATTCATGACCGAATGTACATTGTGCCTCAAAAGGAGAGGATTAGAAATCTATGAAAATTAGAAGATGGGTAACGTCATATTTGGCTAGTAAAGGTGTTCAGATGCTGATTAACCGAATTCTACAACAGAAACGGAAAAAATAAATCTTCACTAATTACCAATATGGCAATAAGCTCAAGAAAAGTCATAACAGTTGCTGTTTGAATATGAGTAAGCTCTACGGACAAGGCGTTACCATAAATACATATTAAAATATCGGGTTTTTTTATACTCCTTGTCTTCTAATAGAGGTTTCGTAGGATTGGCTCAAAATTAGCATTTTTTAGTTTAACGGTCATACAATAGCAATAACTAGCTAATAATTAGCACCCATTTATTAAAAATAATGTTCCAAGACTAATAAATGATGAGCAATAGAATCAGTAGTCATATTATTAAATGTGGCCATGAGAAAATAATATTGACGAATGTTATATTGTACTAGCTTTCATAATCTATTTAAGTGTTGATCTTTCTGTTTACCTATTCTGACTTAAGTTTAGAAAGAAAATTTTTTATTCATCATATCAAAAAAATTCGAATCTATGGATA
>DATEIH010000346.1:0-3608 GCA_035279165.1 Candidatus Nitrosocosmicus sp.
ATTAGAGATACATTTCTACATATATACTTACTTTCATTAGCTACTATTCAGAGAATCGAAACGGATTCTGTTTTTCAATATGTTTACATTTGTTTAGCGTCATATTTATTATACAAGGAGTAATTACATTACAAATCTATATGCTATGCCTTATTCGTCAACAACAGGAAAGAGGCATTTTATAAATAGTAGAGCTGGACCTGTATAAGAAAACTAGTAAAAAATATCCTCAAAAGAAATCTATGAAGAACGCTGTCTCGCTGCTGGTACCAATATTGTTAATATTATTCCAATTATTGCTAGAATAATTCCTATTTCCTTGCTATGATATTTGCACAAGGAGGCAGCAAGTTTGAAATCAAATATAAAATTACTCCATTTATGGTAATAATAATTCCAGTAACTAAACTCACATTATATTTGTAACCTTGTTCGAATATCATTGTTAAGGGTAATCTAGTAGCAAGTATAAGGAATGCTCTACCAAAACGCGGACAATATTCCTGTATGATATTACATGTTGTATTGATACCATACTTTGACTTTCATTGTGATTTATTTTATAACGATTTTGGTTTACTGAAACTGAAACATCTAATTCCTAAATCTAAATACTTGACACTTTAGGAGTAAAAATGTAATCTAAATCATCTGCAACATAATCTTAAAAGCTAGCAGTTTGTTTCCTGATTTTGGTTTTTTTTCCAAATTTTCTTGCCTTCTCCAAAATCCGGTAGTAGGTCATTGTTTGATTAAAAACTAATGAAATAATGAATATAGTTGCGAGTATTACAGCCAGCATGAAAGTTAATTGCTGTAGAAAACTCATACCTATTAAAAAAACTAATACACTTATATGTCTAATCATTTAGATGTGTATTCTTAATTGCTCAACGAATAATTGGTTGTAAAATCCCATCAATAAATAATTATTTTTAAAAATTCAGATCGCCAAAAGTGGTTAGGCAGGAGACCTACCAGCTACCAGACTATTTCTATATGGATAGATCTTTTCAAAATACTCTAATTCCTGTTAATTTATCTTTAGTAAGAAATTCATAAAAGATAATAAAGGCAAATGTCCATATGAGTTAATGCAAAATTATGTAACATTAATTCTTGTTGTTATTATGATAGGTGGTTTTGCTTTTATAGGCGTTATTGCAACTACCACTTTGGCCCTGCCTCTTGACTTTCTTGACAACACTTATGTTTTTGGACCCATTACTGGATTGACTCAAGATAATAACGGTACAATTGATTGGGTACTGGCAGGGGTATGGAGAGCGAGTTTACCTAACGCTACTGATGCCTCCTCTAATACAAACAGTAGTTCATTTAATGCAGCAATCGAAATGATTCGACCTGATGGTACTGGTAGACATACACATACTGTAACTGATTTTACTCTATTAAATTCATCACAATCTGATACTAATTCTACATTCTACAATGGAACTTCCACTGTAAGCCTTGCCAAAGGACCAGCCCTTGACATTCCTACTTCCGTTACATTGTCGAATAAGAGTATAATATCCATATGGCTCGATCCTGAAAGTGTAGATCATCATTTTGGCGATTCACATACCATATTTGGAATAGTAGCAAGCCCTGAATTTGACAAATCCATCCAGAATTCTCCTCTACATAACGGACCCGGCAATAATACACTGGATCATTAAATAACTGATTTTTTTCTTTTTATTTTTTGACTTTTAAAAAACTATTTAAATAATGCATCATTGATATTACGAGATGAAGCTTATTCCATTTGCTATTTTAAACACACTTGTAATTGGTGTGCTGTTATTAACAGCGAGCCAATTCTCCGCATATGCACTCGAATTTGCACATAAAACTATGTGGGGAGAGAAAGGAGTTGCTCAAGGTCAATTTAACCAGGTTTCTGGTATAGGTGTTGACTCTGAAGATAATGTGTATGTATCAGATTTTGCTGGATATACAACCAAAATGATCCAAAAGTTTACTCCTAATGGCACATTTATCCTTGGTTTCGGTACTTTTGGCAATGGGCCACAGTACTTTACTAATCCTGCTGGCATCGCAATAAATTCTAATAATTCTGTTTACATTGCTGACTTTGGGAATCCAACGTATGCAATAAAAGAATTTACCTCCAATGGCACTTTTATTCGATCCATCGGTGGATTTGGCCTTGGCCCTGGATTATTTATTAATCCGGGTGGGGTTGGAGTGGACAAAGAAGATAACCTTTATGCAACAGATTTTGGAGAAAATAATAACGTACAGAAATTCGATCCGAATGGATTTTATGTGATGAGTTTCGGGTCTCCGGGTATCGGCAATGGTCAATTTAATAATCCTGCAGATGTAGCCGTGGATTCAAATAATAATATTTTTGTAAGTGATTCTAGTAACAACAGAGTACAAAAATTCGATCAGAATGGAAACTACTTGATGAAATTCGGAACCTTTGGATCGGGCAATGGTCAATTTAAAGCACCTATTGATTTAGCAATAGATCCTGCTAACAATGTCTACGTGTCAGATAGTGACAATAACAGGATTCAAGTTTTTGATAATAATGGTAACTATATCACTCAATTTGGAAATACAGGTGCATTACATGAAAGGATTGAGGATCCAGTCGGAATTGCGTTGGACTCCCAAGGGGATGTATACGTAGCTGATGGGAAAGACACAGACATTCATGTGTTCTCTCCAATACCTTAATTTTCTATAACTTCATAATTTTCTATATAGTATTATACTTGATTATCTAATGTTTGACTAAGCTATATTCTACTAAACTAAATTAAACTGTGTTTCATTCCTCTAACTATTCTTTAAAATTTCTGCCATTTTTTTTGCATAATAAGATATTATGATATTTGCACCTGCTCGTTTGATAGCAGTCAGAGATTCCGTTACAGCAAGATTTTCATCCATCCAATTATTCGATGCAGCTGCTTTTATCATAGAATATTCTCCAGATACACTGTATGCTGCTATAGGATGAAGAGTATTTTGTTTTGCAGCATAAATTAAATCTAAATTGGGTATCGCTGGTTTTATCATTAGTACATCTGCGCCTTCCTCTACATCGGATTTGATTTCTCTACTTGCTTCTCTTGAATTATTATAGCTCATTTGATATGACAATCTATTTCCAAATTCAGGTTTAGAGTGTGCTGCGTCTCTAAATGGCGAAAAAAACGATGATGCCTGTTTGGCAGAATATCCCATTATTAGTGTATCCTTAAATTCATTATCATCAAGAATATCTCTTATGGATTTTACTTGGCCATCCATCATGGCTGATGGTGCTACTATATCAGCACCGGCGACCGCATGGCTTAAAGCGGTCTTTGACAATATGTCCAAAGATTTGTCGTTATTTATCTCCTTTCCTTGGAAAATTCCGCAATGACCATGTGATGTATACTGGCATAGGCATACATCCGTAATTATGACTAATTTATCCCCATAGTTCTTCTTAATGGATTTGATGGTTTTTTGTACAATACCTTTGTCATTGAATGCATTTTTCCCATTCAGATCTTTCTTTCGTGGGATCCCAAAGAGAATTATTCCCTTAATTCCGAGACTTGAAATACAATCAATTT
>DATEIH010000347.1:0-5992 GCA_035279165.1 Candidatus Nitrosocosmicus sp.
ATAGTCCTGAGAAAATAATACCTAGCCTTTTTATCATGATTATTTTGATATTTATATATATATTAAAGTTTGAATAGATTTTTCTATATGATAAAACTAGTGATGTGTTCTTATTGAGGTAATGTGATCTCCTCTCCTCTCTTCTCTTCCCTTCCCTCATCTCAAAAACGATCTCTTTTTCAAATCGGAAAACCATAAACTTTAACAATTCCGAAACAACATTATCGACGTGGAAGAAAATACTAACAGAAATCAAAAGACTCTGCTTACATTCTCAAACATCCAATACTTGGTTGAGGGTTTAGACGTATTACTCCATACAAATCTCGATGGTGATAAAAGGATGAAAGTAATAAAATTAAGAGATGATCTTACAGATTACATAAATAACTTCTTCAATGAATATTCTTAGAATGCTGTTTAATCCATTCTTTGCTTTGGATTAAGAAAATATTAAGAATATAAGATATTGGTAATGATATTTTGAAAATAATACTTTCTGGCACACCTGGTGTTGGCAAACACACCATTGCTACCATCCTCTCTTCTTTATTTGATAAGGTACCAATTGTTGATATAAACAAGATAATTTTATCTGAAAATCTTTTAATTTCTTCCCAAAGAGGAAATCATGATGTAGATATTCAAAAGTCATTTGACTTTTTGACTTTATTGCTTTCCAAGAAAGAATATCAAGACAGTATCATTGTTGGACATCTTGCACCGTATGTAATAGATCCACTGTTAATAGATCTTGCAGTAATATTAAGAAGGTCTCCGTACGAGCTAAGAAAAATATATGAAGAAAGATCGTATTCACAAACAAAAATTTGCGACAATATAGTTGCTGAGATCTTGGGCATAATATCTCATGATGCATTAAAAAACTTTGAATTTTCTAAACTTTCTGAATTAGAGATTACAACTAGTATTTTACCATCCTTATCGGCTCAAAAGATTGCCCATATGTATGGGGATAAGAATCAAAGATCATTTGGCAATATCGATTGGCTGCCTCTTATCCAAAATGATACAGATATGTTGAAATTTTTGCAATAAATCTGGTTTGAACTAATTTCATATATATATACCTTAACACATTATCCTCTTGGATAATGTCTGCTTTAATTTCAAGAAGATTTGCTGAAGAAAGTGTACAATTTTTAGGAAAAAAAGTTTCAATTGAGACTTCAGACAATAAAACTTATTCTGGTGTTTTGACCGGTCTAAATGAAAAATTTGATTTGATATTGGACAATGTAGATTCTCAACAAATCCAAAAACTGATGATAAATGGTTTATTCGTAAAAGAGGTAAAGCTCTTAGAGAGGCCATTTGATTTGAAAGCTCTTGCTGAAAGGTTGTCAAGAGTATTCCCGGGATTAGTAAAGATTAGAGAGGACGTAGGCGCAATCATTGTGATGGATAAAATCAAGGTAACCGAATCTGGAATCGAAGAAGGATCTGGTTTGTCTGCTTCACGTGTAAAAGCGATTTACGACGAATTCCTCAGGGAGTCCAAGAGTTAATCTTGGTATTTGAGGTGAAATGTACTGATTTAGCTGCTCGGATCGGTAAACTAACCACTCCTCACGGTTCTTTTGAAACTCCATCGTTTATACCTGTAATTCATCCAGTCAAACAACAAATCAGCCCAAGTTTTTTAAAAAGTCTGGGCTTTGAATGCATAATAACAAATGCGTATATCGCTTTCAAATTTTATGGTGAAAGGGCCCAAAAACAGGGAATTCATCACATCGTTGATTTTGATGGACCTATCATGACAGATTCAGGAGGTTACCAAGTTCTGGAGTATGGTAAAGTCAACGTAACTCCTTCGATAATGGCCCAATTTGAACTTGATATTGGTAGTGATATTCCCGTTCCATTAGATAAACCAACAGGCTATGGTTTGCCTTATAATACTGCAAAATCCTATGTGGATGAAACTGTTTCAAATATAGATGAAACAATAGATATCATAAGAAAAAATCGCACTGACAACAATAATGATGATATTTTATCATCAAAAGGTGAAATATGGACTGGCACAATTCAGGGAGCTGAACATTTTGATCTCGTACGGTATTCCGCATCACTCTTAGATAAAAAGGGCTTTTCATTTTTTGCAATTGGTAGCCCAGTTGAACTGATGGAAGCTTATGAGTTTTCTACACTCGCTAGACTTATAGAAGCTACCAAATTGTCCATACCAAACAAACCTATGCATTTATTTGGTGCGGGTCATCCATTAACAATACCTCTTGCTGTTGCTTTAGGTTGTGATACATTTGATTCTGCATCGTATATTTTGTATGCAAAAGCTAATCGTTATATGAGTTCTTCAGGAACACTGAGGTTAGAAGATCTTTCATATTTACCGTGTTGCTGTCCTGTTTGCTCCGATCATTCAGTTAAAGAATTGATCGATGAAATCCCTCAAACCAGAATTATTAATCTTGCTAAACACAATTTGTATGTTCTAAAACAGGAGATGTCTTCAGTAAAGCAAGCAATTTACGATGGTAGGCTTTGGGAATATGTGATGCAAAAAGCAAGATCTCATCCTAAATTAATGGATGCAATTCACACAATTAAAAATTTTGAATATATTCAACAAAATACTCCTATTTTTAAGCAAAAAGCAATCTATTTGTTTGAACCAATAGATCAATTTAGACCAGAGCTAAAAAATTATCGCCACATGCTAATTAATAACTACAAATCCCCCAATAATGATATCTTGGTATTATATCCAGATCAGGGGATAAGACCGTTCTATTCCTCCTCTGTATTACGAAAACTTTCCAATACTTTTCCTAATGCTTCAATCTGTCTTTACAATCCTTTTTTTGGCTTGATTCCAACTGAAATATCGGATATTTATCCCACGTCTCATAATATATTTACAAAACATTTTGACGAATATGATCCTAAAAGTTATACTGAATTCCTGAAATTATTAAACTCCTTCCTACAAAATAATACTTTTAAATCAATTTATATAGTTGCTAATAAGTTCATTAAAAAATTGCTACCTATTATTGAGCTTCCAAAGGAGACCGAAGTCATAATTGAAGATTTTATTGGTTATAAATTAGATTAAGCTAAATATACTTTTGATTTTATTTTTATTTTTATTTTATGACTATATGATGATAAAAAAGATTAAAATTTAGCGCCGACGCTATCTTTAATCTCTTTGGATAATTCTGTATATCCATTCTTATCTATTATTACTGCATTTATACTGTCTCCAGTACCTGCATTTCTTCTAATTGCTGCTGCAATGGCTTGAATTGCTACCTTATAAGCTTCATTTACGCTCATTCCTACCTTAAACTCGGACTCCAAATATCCGTAAGCAACAGGAGACCCACTTCCAGTTGAAATAAAGCTTTCTGTAGTCATCGAACCAAATAAATCTATATTATAAATTTGTCCTTTTTGTTGGCGAAAATCAAACCCTCCCATAATTATCTGAACATAGAATGGAAAATATCTTTGATTAAATAGAATGTTAGAACATAGTCTTGCAGCAGAACTGACTGGAATAGGCTCTTTTTTAGATAATCTGTATATATTTGAGTTATATCTCATTGTATCAACTAGATTTTGGGCGTCTGCAACACCACCTGCAATTGTCATACCTAAATGATTATCAACTTTTTGTATTTTCATTACATGCCTATCTGCAATAAATAATCCTGCGCTTGCTCTTGTATCTGCAGCTAATACTATACCATCACTACAGGTAAGAGCACAAGTAGTAGTTCCTTTTTTAATTTGATCTAAAATTTGTTGAGGATATCGATCATCATTAACATGCATTTATATCAAAATGATAAAAGACTACATTTAAGCATTGTTAATTCTCAATTAATCATAAAATAATTATTATTATAGTCGTTTTGTTATTATATATTATAGTTGGCACAAACCCTATACGACAAGATTTGGGATAATCACGTAGTATATTCTGATGAAAGCAGTGATTTATCGCTTTTATACATTGATAGACATTATGTGCATGAAGTAACTTCACCTCAAGCTTTTGACGGCCTTAGGATTAACAAGAGAAATGTTAGAAGACCCGATCTTACTTTTGCTACGGTAGATCATAACGTTCCCACTACCAATAGGTCCTTACCCATTGTGGATCAAATCTCATCTTTACAGATAAAAACTTTGGAAAATAATTGTAAAGAATTCGGAATAAGACTTTTTGATATTCATGATAAGTATCAGGGGATAGTTCATGTAATAGGTCCAGAATTGGGATTGACACTTCCCGGTAGTACGATTGTTTGTGGTGATAGCCATACCTCCACTCATGGGGCATTCGGATCCCTTGCTTTTGGTATAGGTACTAGTGAAGTCGAACATGTATTGGCGACTCAATGTCTATGGATGAAAAAGTCAAAAAATTTTGAAATAGTTTTGAATGGCGGTTTAAAGCAAAACCATGCTATATCGTCTAAAGATGTTATATTAAACATTATTAGAAAAATAGGCACATCTGGTGGTTCAGGATCAGTGATTGAATACAAGGGCGACTATATTTCATCCCTTTCAATGGAAAAACGCATGACTATTTGCAATATGTCTATAGAAGCAGGTGCTCGAGCAGGTCTTGTTGCTCCAGATGATATTACTTTTGAATATGTCAGGGGAAGAGTCTATTCTCCCAAAAATGAATTATTTGATCAACAAATGGACGATTGGAAGAATCTCCGATCTGATAACGGAGCGCACTACGATAAGACTTTCTCCATTGATATCGATAATCTTGCTCCTCAAGTTACCTGGGGTACTAATCCAGCTATGACTATCGATGTGAACTCTGCAATTCCTTCTCCCGATGAATATTCTAAAGGAAATGATGACGAAAAAAAATCTGCTATAAAGGCCCTTGAATACATGAATTTGGAACCGGGTTTACCAATTACTGATATTTCAGTGGATCGCGTTTTTATCGGTTCTTGCACAAACGCAAGATTAGAAGATTTAATCGAAGCTTCCAATGCAGTGAAAGGAAAAAAAGTATCTTCCAAAGTTAAAGCAATGGTCGTTCCTGGATCACAACAGGTAAAAATTGCTGCTGAAAAATTGGGACTGGATAAAATTTTTATCAATGCTGGTTTTGAATGGAGAGAGCCTGGTTGTAGTATGTGTTTAGGTATGAATCCCGATATACTTCAAGCAGGTGAAAGATGTGCTAGCACTTCAAATAGAAATTTCGAAGGACGCCAAGGTACAGGTGGACGTACTCATCTAGTTAGTCCTTTGATGGCTGCAGCCGCTGCGATAGCCGGAAAGTTTGTTGATGTGAGAGAATGGGTTTAAGTTTGATTTATTACTAATAAAATTTCAGGTGTATTTATGGAACCTTTTAAGAATTTGACAAGTAAAGTAATTCCGCTTGATATTGCAAATATTGATACAGATCAGATCATTCCAAAACAATTCTTAAAACTCTTAGGCAAAACTGGGTACGGTGAATATTTATTTTTTAATTGGCGATATGATAAACAAGGTATACCATTGAAGGATTTTGTGTTAAACTCGCCCCTATTTAGTGGAAGACAGATTCTATTAACACGCGAAAATTTTGGTATAGGAAGCTCAAGAGAACATGCGGTATGGGCGCTTAAGGATTATGGCTTCAAAGTAATCCTTGGAGTATCTTTTGCAGATATTTTTTATAATAATTGTTCTAAAAATGGTGTTTTGGTCATCAAAATGGATAAGAATACGATCGAAGATTTCTTTTCATCCAAAATAAACGAAAACTTTGAAATAGACTTGATACAACAACAAATTAAGATAAATTCTAAAGTCTTTAATTTTGATATTGATCCTACAATAAAAAATTATTTGGTAAATGGATTAGATGAAATTTCCAAAACTTTGGAACTAGGAAATTATATCAAGAAATACGAGGACAAAAATAAAGTTTCTGTAGAAACCAAAAATATAATATAAAAACATT